>JBGPHB010000155.1:0-7933 GCA_041484155.1 Bryobacteraceae bacterium | reverse complement strand
CGATTACCGTCCCGATCACCGGGGCGGCCGCCCACGCCAGCATAGCTGTTAGGAATAACTGCGCAGTTTTGAGTCTCACCAGAGTATGAGTGGGCTGAATCGCGGAGTTCTCTCTTGACTAAGCGTGATCCTGGGTCAAACCGCTGGAGAATTGTCTGCTCAACCCGCTCCCTCACGGTCGCGGTTCGGTACGTGGCTGATTGCATGAAGTGCCGATACCGAACCGCGACGGTAACGGAGCGGGCTGAACGAATTCTTCGCGGCCACTGCGACAAGCCAATAACGCTCCGATGAGTGCAAAAACCCACGCCGTTAGCCCGAAGCGTGCGAAGGGATAGTCCACCAGGGCATGGAGAAAGATGGCGGGAATTCCGAGGCCCCACACGCTCCGGATCGCGGGACGCAGCATGGACAGCGCCAGCACGGCCCACACGGCTGCAAACGGCAGGCCGCCCTCGGAGGCCCACTCCAGCCAGTCGTTGTGGGCGTGGTCGACCAGAGTGCCGCTGTCAAATTCGGCATAAGCCGGGTATACCGTTTCGAAAGTGCCGAGCCCGAATCCTCGCCAGGGATGGTCGGCGATCATGGAGAGCGCCGAATGTGCCATTTCACGGCGATACTGCAGCGGATTGGGCTGGAGGATCCTTCGGCCAAGCTCGCCCGCGCCCGCCACCGCCACACATGCCGCGGTCGCAGCGATCCATTGCCAACGCGGACGCCGCCGGAGGATACCGAACACAGCGATGGTTTCGAGCGCCAACAGCACGGCCCCGGCTCGCGATGCCGAGGCAAGGCCCGCGGCCAGCATCACCGCAGCCATCAGGTTGTAGAGCGCGCGATCTTCCGTGGCCGAGAGCCACAGTGCCACCGGCAGGGCCAGCTCAAGAAACTCCGCGAAGTTGTTCCTGCTGAGGAAAGGTCCCCAGGCATCCGGGTATCCAGAGGGGAAAAACCAGAAGACTTTTCCTGAAGATGTGTAGTATTCGAGAACCGCGAAGATGCTCACTAGAAACCCGAACCAGGCGAACCCCCGCAGCAATGCCGTTCGCGTGGAATTGCGTTCCAGCGAGCAGGCGGCAATCCAAGCCGTCGAGGCCAGTGCCGCGAACCGAAGCGAAGCGTCCACGGTCGCATACCGGTAGACCGTTGCGCCCAACGCGAGTTGAACAAATCCCCACAGGGAGATCGCGGACAACGCCGCGAAGCTCACGTGCCACCGCGTCCACGCCGGCAAGCACCACGCCGCACCCAGCGCGAGTACTCCGCATTCGAATCCCATGGATACAACCCGCGATACAAACGGACTGCGGATCCAGATGGTGAGCGTAGCCGCGACGCACATCAGGAACAGCGCCGCGGCGCTCAAAGGCCGCAAAAATGTGTTCAAACCGTCCCTCACGGTCGCGGTAAGTGGCTGATTGAGCGGAGTGCCGATACCGAACCGCGACGGTAACGGAGCGGGCCGAACGAATTCTAAGCCACCACACTCCGGGTCTTTTCCTGGAGAGCCCGGCGGAGCACGAAGCTGCTGGGGTTGTAGTCGGGAACCATCTCCCGGAGGCATTCCAGTACGCTCTCGGCGTCCCGCGCCTCCGAAAACAGCCGCAGGTCCTCGATACTCCGAGCCAGTGTGTCCCTGGCGACGCCCCGGCCGGTGAGGATGCGGATCTGGCGATGCTGGGTCGGCCGGGTGCCTTCTCCGAATGCACTCGGCTCTTCATAGAGTTTTTCACCTGGGCGGATACCCGAAAACTCGATGCGGATATCCCGGCCACTCAAGTGAATCATCTTCCGGGCCAGATCCACGATGCGGACCGGAGGACCCATGTCGAGCACGAAGATTTCGCCGCCCTCCCCCATCGCCGCGGCCTGCAGCATCAGTTGCGCCGCTTCTCGAACGGTCATGAAAAAGCGGCGCATCTCGGGATGGGTCACCGTTACCGGCCCGCCCGCGGCGATCTGCCGCACGAACAGCGGAATCACGCTGCCATTGGAGCCGAGCACATTGCCGAATCGAACCGCCATAAACCGGGTCTGGCTTCCTGGAACTCCGGCGGCGAGGCTGGCCAGCTCGGCCCAACGTTTGGTCACGCCCATCACATTGGCCGGGCGCACGGCTTTATCGGAGCTGATGAGGACAAAGTCCTCGGCTTCGTACCGGAGCGCCGCCTGAGCCACGTTTCTGGTCCCAAAGACGTTGTTCTCCACGGCCTCAAACAGGTGGCCTTCCATCATGGGCACATGTTTGTATGCCGCTGCGTGATAGACCGACTGGGGGCGGTGGTCGTGAAAGACTTCATCCAGCCTTCGCCGGTTTTGGATGTTGCCTATCTCGGGATAAAACGCGACCTCGGGAAACTTCTCCCGGATCTCGTGGTCGATTTGATAGAGCGGGGTCTCCGCCTGATCGAAGCCGATCAACCCTTCCGGACGATAGCTGGCGATTTGCCGGCACAGCTCGCTGCCTATGGATCCGCCCGCACCGGTCACCAGCACCACGCGTCCAGCGAGCCTGGTCCGAATCTCCTCGTCTTCGAGACGTACCGGCGGCCGGCCCAGCAGGTCCTCGGGCCGGACTTCTTTGGGTTTCGACCGAAGCCACTTCATGCGTGCATGATTTCCTGCGCGCCCGGGGGAGGATACGGTACGAGAGGTTCGGTGCGGCGTGCCATTCGCCGCACCATCTCTTCGGCGTCCCATTGATCCAGGATTCGTCCCACGCCAGCAAGCGCTTGCCGGTGCGAAATCAGCGCCACGGCTGTCAGCATCAGGATGTGTAAGTCAAGCTGCATTTCGCGCAGCGCTGGTTTTTGAAGGTAGAGCAACGCCAGCCGGCTCTTCCACGGCCGGATGACCTGGTTGTAGCGCAAATCGGGATCTTCGGAGCCGGCGAGAATCGCGGCCTCATCGGCAAACACAATGGAGGCGAGATCGGTCATTCCCGGCCGCGCCGTGAGCAGTATCCGTTCCTCCCCGGTGTAGAGAGCGGCGTCCGCCGGGACCTGCGGGCGCGGGCCTACCAGGCTCATATCGCCCATCAGAACGTTGACCAACTGAGGCAACTCGTCAAGTTTGCGCCGGCGAAGCCACTTGCCAGTGCGCGTCACGCGCGCGTCGTCCGCGGCGGTCGAGCTTACCCCGGACTTCCAGGCGTCCGGCGTCATGGTACGCAACTTGACCATGCGGAAGTCTCTGCCGCCGCGCCCAACGCGCCAACCCAGGAAGAACGGGAACCGAAAATCTTCGAGCCATACTGCCAATGCGATGAGCGTGAGCAGAGGCGCCAACACGAGCAAGCCGACCAGCGCAACCGAGAAATCGAAGGTCCGTTTCACGCCGCCGCCTCCCTCGACTGAGGACGTCCCATCGCGCGCCGAGCCGCCGCGCAGATCTCCTCGAAGCCGGGATAATATCCCTGCTCCTCGCTCTGGCTGGCCGGGGCCGGCGCGTCGGGCAGCGTGACTCGCTCCACTGGCGCCCTTAGCTCGTGGAACGCTTCCGCCGAGACGGTGGCCGCGATTTCGGCGGACGCCCCGGCAGTTCGCCAGCCTGAGTCGGCGACCACGACCCTGCCGGTCTTTCGCGCGCTCGCGAGCACCGTCTCTTGATCCCACGGTTTGAGACTGCGCAGGTCAACTACTTCGGCGTCGATGCCGTCGGCAGCCAGCCTTCCGGCGGCTGTGACCGCCTCGGACGCCATCCAGGAAATCCCGACCAGTGTGACATCGGAGCCGGCCCGGCGCAGCGCCGCCTTACCGATGGGCACGCGGTACATCTCCTTTGGCACAGGCGCGCTTGCCGCGTACAGCCAACGGTCGTCGATATAGAGGACCGGGTCCGGGTCCTCCACGGCGGCGATGAGAAGGCCCTTGGCGTCGTATGGCGTCGCCGGCATGACCACTTTCAGGCCCGGCACATGCATGAACATCGCATGGACGGCCTGGGAGTGTTGCGCGCCCTGCTGGCCTCCGCGATTGATGACCGCCCGTATCACCAGGGGCACGCCGATTCCGAACAGATAGGACCAGTTGGCTGCCTGGTTCACGATGGGATCCATCGCCAGCAGCATGAAATCCATGCGCGGATGAAACACGATCGGCCGCATGCCGGACAGGGCCGCTCCCACGGCCAGACCGGTGGTCGCGTTCTCCGACACGGGACTATCGACGATTCGTGCGCGGCCGAAGTCTTTGTCGAGGTCCTCCAGGCTTCCTCCCGCGTACCAGGGACTCCACAATCCCTGGCCGATCACGAAGACGCGCGGGTCCGCGGCGAGCAGTTGAGCGTGCGCCTCGCGAATCGCCTGGGCGTAGTTCAGTGTGCGCATGCGGCTGCCAACGCGCGTTCGATCCCGGCCTGACGTTCGGGTAAGTTCTTCACGCCGCGCTCTATCAATTGCGTCTCGATCAACCGAATCGGATCCTTCACGAGCCACTCCTGTAACTCGCCCTTGCGCTGGACGCCGACGTCCAAGTCGAAGCTTGGGCCGACGTGGCCTCTCCAGCGAAAGGTCCGGCACTCAAGAAACGATGGCCCCTCCCGGCCACGTGCGGCCCGAACGGCTTCAAATACCGCGACGACATCGTTGCCATCCACGCGCTCACCGGGGACGGAGTGAAATTCGCCGGCGCGATACAAGTTGTCAGCCACGCGCCGCTCGCTCCAGTGCATGTGGCTTGAGTACAGATTGTTCTCGCATATGAATATCACCGGCAGCCGGTACAGCGCCGCCAGGTTCATCGACTCGTGGACGCTTCCCTCTTCGAGGGCTCCGTCTCCGAAGAAAGCCACGGCAACATGCGGCTCCCGGCGCATGCGGTAGGCCATGCCGGCACCGACGGCGAGGGGAACCGTCGCCGCCACAATGGGCGCAGTTCCCAGAATTCCTCGCGTCGGATCGAGCAGGTGCATCGATCCTCCCCGTCCGCGCGAACATCCAGTGATTTTCCCTAGAATCTCGGCCAGCATGGCTTCGAGCGACCCTCCTTTTGCGAGGTAGTGGCCGTGCGAGCGGTGCCCGCCCCAAATCGTGTCCTCGGGCTCCAGCGCCGCGCACACGCCGGCCGCGATCGCCTCCTGGCCGATGCACAGGTGGCATGGGCAGGTGACTTCGCCCGCCTCGATCATTCCGGCGATGGTTTCCTCGGTGCGCCGGATTAAGAACATCGTCTCCCAACGGTCGAGGAGCCATTCCGTGTCGTGGATCATCAGTTTCTATAGAATTCGCGAACTGAATCCGCGACGAACTCTACGTCATCGTCGCTAAGCGAAAGATTCATCGGCAGCAGCAGCACGCGCTTGAACAGCTCTTCGGTGCGTGGCAGGCGCACGCGGAAGCCGAGCCGTTCCCATTGATGCACCGCTTTGCCGCCCCAAGGGATCAGCGTTCCGATGCCCCGGGCCTTCAGGAAGGCGCGCAACTCGTCACGGGATCGCGCCTCGATCTCATAGTTCTGGAAGACGTCAAAGTGATCCGGATCTCCATCCGGCCCCGGCGGGAGCACGAGTTCTTCCAGATCCTCCAGCCTTTCGCGGTAGCGGCGCGCGATGGCCCGCCTTCGGTCCACGACCTCATCGTATTTCTTCAACTTGCAATCGAGGATGGCTGCCTGCAGATTGTCCAGGCGGGAGTTCAGTCCCCAACTCACGATTTCGCCGTCCTCGCGGCGGCCGTGATCGCGAAGTTGGGCGATTCGGTCGTGGACCGCGTCGTCGTTGGTGATCACGGCACCGCCGTCGCCCAAGCAGCCTAAGACTTTGGCCGGAAAAAAGCTAATAGCCGCCGCCGCGCCGAATGTGCCAGCGGCGCGTCCTTTGAACCTGGAACCAAGGGCCTGGGCGGCGTCTTCAATGACGAGCAGGCCGTGACGCGTTAGGGCGTCCATATCGGCGGTGCGTCCGTTCAACTGCGTAGGCAGGATCGCGCGTGTACGGGAAGTGATTGCTTCCTCGACCGCCGCCGGGTCGATCAAATGATCTATGCCGCACTCGACCGGCACCGGTACGGCGCCGGCGAAGTGGATCGCAGCGGCTGTCGCGACCATGGTGTGGGAGCTGAAGATCACTTCGTCGCCCGCGCCGACTCCGGCCGCGCGAAGGGCGATCAGCAAGCCATCGGTAGCGTTCGCCACGCCCAGTACGTGGCGCGCACCCAGGAATCGGGCCAGGTTTTGCTCGAACCGGGAGAGATCCTGCTGCAGGATGAAAGCTCCGCGTCGGCCTACTTCGCGGAAGATCGCGGATAGTTGCGCCTCTTCCGAAGTAAACAGACTCCGGTAGTCGAAGAACGGCACGGCACTAGCCGCAACCAGGTGCACGTCTGAAAGTTTCTGAAAGCTCATAATTCAGGACTGTGCCGCAGCCTGCCCCGCAAAGCAGCATGGCTGCAACCAATTGACCCGAACAGTAAAACACATGGGTGCAGCGCGTGGGGCGGGCAGTCTTGCCGGCAAGCCGGCTTTCGTGCCGGCTTTTTTCGGCCGCATCGGGAACAAAAAAGCCGGCCTGGAGGCCGGCTCGCCGCCATGACTGGCTGCCCCACGGGCCGTCCGACGAATCTTCGCAGCGGACAAGGATCAAGGTGGGGCAGACGGTTTCGTCTGCCGCGTCGGCAATCATTTCCTGCGGGCCTCGGCGTACAGCACGCGGTAGCGCGTCAGGTCCAGGCGGTCGTCGATCGGGGCGAGCGGCTCGGTCCTCGTCGCTTCGATCCGGCCTGTAATGCGCTCGAGCGGCCCATAGAACACCCGCTTCAGAAACGCCTTGCCGCGCATCGTAGCCGGCACCCAGCCCAGGAAGATCGCCGCCTGACGGACCAGGCCGACCAAACCACGACCCTCCGGGAAGCCGGCAAATAGCCCCGTCTCGAACCCGTGAGCCCGGCAGGCTTCCTTCAGTTCCGCTGCCGAGAAATACCGCGTGCTGAAGGGACTCGGGTTGAAACCGGTCCATTCCCGGTTCACGCTCGAGACGAGCAACCTTCCTCCGGGCCGCAACACACGATGGGCCTCGCGCACGAAGAGTCCGGCATCCGGCAGATAGTAGATCGCCTCAAAGAGCACCACCAGGTCGAATGACGAGTCCGGGAAAGGGAGGCATGAGGCGTCCATCCGGTGCACCCGGACCTTCGGGCAGCCCTCTTTCGCAAGCTTGCAGTTGTGCCCATCGATGTCACCGGCCTCGACCGAGAGGGCGGCGCTCGCTAACCACGCCAATCCCAGTCCGGCGCCACAAGCGACCTCGAGTACTTCTCGTCCCTGCGCCCGCTCCACGGCCCAGGCGTACCGCGTCGTCAGCATCGCCATCTGGCTGCGCGTGGCAAGCTGAAGCGGTTGCTCCGTGACAGTTGAGAAGTCCGTCATGACAAGATCCGCTTGACTCCGATGGCCGCCAGCCGCGCGACGCCCCACAGGCTGCCCGTACCGTAGGCCACGTGCAGGCATCCGAAAGTGAGCGGCATCAATGCCACGAACGACCAGTTTCTATTGCGCACCGCTAAATGGATGGATGCACCGAGATTCAAAACCGCATACGGGACCGCTGCGGCCACGCCTAGAAATATCAAGGCGACGACCAGACCCAGCGGCGCAAGATGGCGCCACCGCACCGGCATCACGTCGCTGTATGCGAACGGCAGGATGGCCCACACACCGTTGGTCCAGTTGTGCCGGCAGAACGCGCCCAGTCTCGACCGCGTGTAATAGGAGGTGGTCAGCTCCGGCACGTACAGAATCTTTCCACCGGCTTTCCGCAAACGCTGGTTGAACTCCAGGTCTTGACTTCTCGGGAGTTGCTCGTTGAACTTTCCGATTCGCTCGAAGACGTCTCGACGCCAGCAGCCGCCAAACACGGTGTCCACCCACCGGGCCTGCCTGCCGCCGAAGCGGTAATTGGCATTTCCCACTCCAAAGGGATGCGTGAGCGCGGCGATGAT
>JBGPHB010000154.1:0-7933 GCA_041484155.1 Bryobacteraceae bacterium | reverse complement strand
CTTTGGGCTGGAGGACGGCTCCGGGAAAGTCCGCGTGTTTACCACGCGTGTCGATACCATTTACGGAGCCACCTGCGTGATCCTGGCGCCCGAGCATCCCATCGCGCAAAAACTGCTGGACGACGCCGGCCGCGCCAAGGCCCGCCACATGATCGACACCCGCAAGCAGACTGGTCCGGGCGACGTTGTGAAGGACGGCGTATTTACCGGGCACTACGCCGTTAATCCGTATAGCGGAGAAAAGGTCCCCATCTGGATCGGCAATTTCGTACTGATGGACTACGGCACCGGCGCTATCATGGCTGTCCCCGCGCACGACGAGCGCGATTTCGATTTCGCGAAGACGTTCGGCCTGGAAATACGTCCGGTCATCCGGCCCGTGGACGGCGCTCTGGATAGTAATCCTGAGGCCGCGTTCACCGAAGACGGGGTTACTGAGAACTCCGGCGAATTCTCCGGCCTCCCCGGCGCGGAAGCCCGCGGCAGGATGAACGCTCACGCGGAGTCCCAGGGCTTCGGCAAGGCCGCGATCACGTATCGCATCAAGGACTGGGGCATCTCCCGCCAGCGCTACTGGGGGACGCCCATTCCGATGATCCATTGCCCCCGGTGCGGCGTGGTTCCGGTGCCCGAGAAAGATCTGCCGGTCGAGCTGCCTTACGACGTCAAGTTCACCGGCAAGGGCCGGTCGCCGCTGGCTGAGGTCGCCTCGTTCATGAATGTGAAGTGTCCCCGGTGCGGAGCCGGCGCTCACCGTGAGAGCGACACCATGGACACGTTTGTGGACTCGTCCTGGTATTTCTACCGCTATTGCGACGCCAGGAATTCCGAAGCTCCGTTCGATCCAAAGAAGATCGCCTATTGGTTCCCGATCGACCAATACATCGGCGGTGTCGAGCACGCGATCCTGCATTTGATCTACTCGCGCTTTTTTACGAAGGTGATGCGCGACATCGGGCTGATCCAAAACAGCGAGCCCGCGGCCCGGCTGTTTACTCAGGGCATGGTCATCAAAGACGGCGCGAAGATGTCCAAGTCGAAGGGCAACATCGTGAGTGCCGACCAAATGATCGAGCGCTTCGGCGCCGACACGGGCCGCCTGTTCGAGCTGTTCGCCGCGCCGCCCGAAAAGGACATGGACTGGACCGACGCCGGCGCCGAGGGAGCCTATCGCTTCCTGGGCCGCGTCTGCCGCTTCGTCTCACGCAACGCCGATGCCCCCGCACGCGCGGGAGATCCGGCCTCGGACCGGCGTCTGCTCCGTAAACTGCACCAGACCATCGGCAAAATAACCGAAGACTTCAACCAGCGCTGGCACTTCAACACATCGATCGCGGCGCTGATGGAGCTGGTCAACGATCTGCACGCCGAAGAAGAAAAGCTGTCGCGTGCCGCACTCGATCAGATCTTGCCATCGCTGGTGCTGCTGCTCGGTCCGTTCGCGCCATATCTGGCCGAGGAACTGTGGGAACAACTAGGCCGCAAAGGTCCCGTGTTCAGGCAGAACTGGCCCACCTACGACGAAGAGCTGGCCCGAGAAGATGCGGCGGAGATAGTAGTGCAAGTGAACGGAAAGCTGCGCGGCCGGCTATCGGTCCCCTTCGGCACGCCGCAGGAAGAACTGGAGAAGCTGGCGCTCGCCGATTCGAAAATACAACCGTCGTTAGCAAGCAAGCAGGTGGTGAAGGTGATCGTTGTGCCCGATAAATTGGTTAACATTGTGGTGCGGTAGGCACTCTTATGCTGCTCCAGGAGCTTCAGATCGAAGGATTCCGGTCGCTGAAGTCGGTGACGTGGAGGCCGGGGCGTCTGAACGTCCTAATTGGTCCGAATGGGGGTGGGAAGTCCAATTTAATGCGAGCACTCGAGCTTATTCGGCTCGCGGCCAACGCAGGCTTGCGCAAAGGTATTTTGCGGTTGGGGGGGATGGCTCCACTCGTATGGGATGGAGAGGCGCAAACTCTTGGGTTCAAGCTTGACTTCACCGCTGAGTCTTCACCGCCCCAAGGTTTGATTTACCACTTCGAGCTAACCCGCGTCGGCCAGACCGGAGGCTACGAGATCACGGGGGAGGAGGCACAACTCCGCTCCTGGGATCCCACCATGCCAGCGCATCCTAAGATTACGACCGTGTTTATGTATGGTAGCGGAGTGCAAAACGAAACACGATTGTCGAATATCCCCGAGCAGCACGGCGGCCCCGAGGTGCTCGCGCTCCGCCGGAACATGCAGGAGTGGTCAATTCACTCGGACTTGCGAACAGACGAAAATGCGGAGATTAGGAAGGCAGCGGTAACGCGCCAGGAAAGGCGTGTCGACGCGAACGGCGAGAACCTGATCGCTGTGCTACATACCCTGTACGCGAATGACCGGGAGTTCGAAGCGTTCATCGACCAGGCGATGGAAGCCGCGTTTCCCGACGACTTTGAGAAGCTCAAGTTTGCTCCCGCCGAGGACGGCCGGACGCAGTTACGCGTCCAGCGCAAGCACCGCAAGCGCGCCGATAGCGCCGCAGACCTCTCGGATGGAACATTGCGTTTTCTACTTCTGCTCGCAATACTTGGAAGTCCCGACCCAGCACCCTTGATAGCAATTGATGAACCGGAGACCGGCCTTCATCCGCGGATGCTCCCGATCATCGCTGCGGTCGCCGCGAACACTGCGGTCAAGACGCAGGTGGTTCTCACCACGCATTCTCCAATGCTCCTCGATGCCTTTAGTGAGGATCTCCCTGCTACCACGGTCGTGACCTGGAACGGCTCGGCAACAGAGCTGAGAACGATTGCAGGCGACGATCTTAAGTATTGGGTTGAGAACTACTCGCTCGGGAAGTTTGCCTTTTCGGGAGAGGCAGAAGCCGTCTTGTGAAACTCGTTCTGTTCGTTGAAGGCGATACAGAGAGCTGTCTTCCGCGATTTCTGAAGCTGTGGCTTGATCCGAGACTCGGGCAAGAAATCGAGATCCGCATCGTGAACTTCAGGGGTGTAGGCAACTACCTCAAAGAGTTCGAGGAGCGAGCCCGTCGCGAGTTGCGCAGAGCCCAATTGTGCGGCATCGTGGGCCTGATTGACTTCTACAGGTCTAGTTTGCCCTATCCGCACGACACTGTGGAGAAAAACTACGTTTGGGCAAAGCGGGAACTGGAGACCCGCGTTGGTGAACCTCACTTTCGGCAACACTTCGCCGTTCACGAAACCGAAGCGTGGCTACTGAGTAATCCCCAGATCTTTCCGCGGGACATCATCGATCACCTGCCAAAGACATCGACGCCAGAAACAATCAACTTTCAGACTCCACCCAGTCACCGACTGCAGGATCTCTACTGGCGGAAGCTTGGGAAGAAATACAAGAAGGCGCTCCATGGACCGAGCCTTTTCCGCAAGCTCGACACTGAACTCGCCTCCTCGCGCTGTCCTCATCTGAAGCTTCTGCTCGACGACATCCTCAGCCTAGCCCAGGAAGCTGTTCGCCCCTGAAGATTTCCGTGGAAGAGTATCTGTCGACGAGCTATCGTCCGGATTGTGATTACGTCGACGGCCAAGTGTTGGAGCGCAACTTCGGCGAATACGATCACAGCAGGTTGCAAACGGCGGTCGCCATGTGTCTCTGGGCGCGCCGGACACAGTGGGGCATCGAGGTTCTCGTCGAACACCGTGTCCAGGTCAAGCCAAACCGTTTCCGCATCCCTGACGTCTGCGTGATCCTCGGCAAACCCGGCGAGCAGATCCTCACGAAGCCGCCATTCATTTGCATCGAAGTACTGTCACCAGAAGACCGCATGATCCGCATGGAAGAGCGCATTGACCAAAGCAACCGGCCTCCGGGAAGTAAAGGACGGCGTCCTTAGAACCGAGAACCCCACCTTCGAAGTCCCGCTTAACGAGTTGTTCGAATAACGCCTCTTACTGCACGGCAACCGTCGCATTTGACTGGCTGAGCACGCCGTTGATCGCGATCACGATCGACAGCGCGTCCCCCGTGACGCCGGTAGGCAGTTGCAGGTTCACCTGAATCACGCCCGTCACTAAGGTGGGCGCCGCGCCTGCGAAAGTGACGTTTGCGGGCTGTCCCCCCACAGTGGCGGTAACCGTACCTGACGTTGGGGTCCAGCCTGCCAACGGCAGCAACGTGGCCGAAGGGCTTATCGTTCCAGTGACGCTGGCTGGACTGGTCTGACCGCCGCCCGTTCCGAACACAGCGATAAACGACCCTTGCGCCGCCGGCGACGTAGTGATCGTCCCCCCACTTACCGGGACGCCGCCAGCAGGACCATTAATCCGGCCCGCAGTGCTGCCGGTAAGATTCACGGCGGCGGCTTGGCCCTGGCCGGTTGCGTTCAACGTGTAGAGCGAGGGCGCGACGTTGGCCACGGACTGCGGAATCACCGCCGATTGCACGCCCTGGAAAACAACCGAGACGTTGGTCGAGGTGCGGCCCGCGATTGCGTACGGCACGATCACATTGATCTGGGTTGGGGAAACGAACGTCGGCGTACCCGCAATGCCATCAAACAATACCTGAACGCCGGCGAGGGTTGAATCGACCCCGCCCTGGGCGTTCAGGAAGAAGCTCACGCCGGTGGGTTGATTGGCGGGCCCGAGCAGCGAGCCCTTGATCGTAATCAATTCACCCGGAGCGATCGAACCAAACTGGCCGCTCCCGCTATTCGAAATCGTACTGGGCAAGGGTGCCGGCGGAGAACTTATCGTGAAGGTGACGTTCACCAGGATCGGACTCGACAGGATACCGGGAGAACTGACGGAGACGGTGCCCGTCACCGGGGACCCTAGCGGCGTACCGGCGGGCACCTTCTGTGGGTCCACGGACACATTAATCGTCTTCGACGTGTTCCCGCTGGTGCTATCCACGGTGAGCCATCCGCCGCTGCTGGTGGTGCCTATGGTGAAGCTCACGGGGCCGCCGCTAATCGAGACATTCAGTGGCTGCGATGCCGGTAGTGATCCTCCCAGCTGGTAGGTGAACGTGAGCGATGCGGGCGCCACGCTGAACGTCTGGGCCTGAGTCACCGTCAGATTCGCGGTGATGGTGACCGGCTGCGTCGCCGAGCCTGGGAAGGCGAGAGTGATCCTGCTCGTGTACGCGTTGGGATTCGCCGCCAGCAAGTTTGAGACAGAGGGATTCACGCTGATGGTGAGGGTTCCACTTGAATTGATGGTTCCACTGGCGGAGCTGACGGTCAGCCAGTTGCCGCCCGTAACGGGAGTCACGGTAGCGGTAAAGTTGGAGCTTCCCCCGGTGGTCGTAAGGGTCAGAGTCTGGGCCAGGGGGACGGGGCCGCCCTGCGGCTGGGTAAACGCGAGCGAACCGGCCGGCGTTACGCTTACCGTAATATTCGGATTCACTGTCAGCGAATATGGGATCGCGATAAAGCTGCTGGGCAGGCTCTGGGATGTGATGGTGATCGCGCCTGAATATGGCGTTACGCTGGCCGTGAGCGGGAAGGGCGCGCTCGGCGAGACCAGCACGGTCAGAGTTTGTGGCGTCTGGGTCAGCGTGGTCGGCGCCACGGCAAGCCAGGTGGTGTTCGAAGAAGCCGCGAAATTGACCTGATTCAATGGGTCGGTGCTGCTCAGACTGATGGCGAACGAGCTTTGCACTGCTCCCTGTTGCACCGTTTGCACACCGAAGCCGGGTGGAAAGCTGATGTTCAGTTCCGGGCTGTTGCTGATATCGATGGTCACCGGAATGTTCAACACCTTGGTGTTGCCGCCGGTGCCCGGGGTTACCACAATATTGCTGGTGCAAGCGCCCGGTTGCATGCCGGCGGTATTCACGCTGACCGTAAGAAAGGCCGGCGTTGTTGCCGAAGGAGAGCTGGCTGCCAGCCAGTTTGCCGGACAGGCCGCCGTGGCGAGGAAGGGAGAAACGGAAACGGTGAATTGCACCGGCTGGCCCGTGCTCCCAATCTGTACTAATTGCGCCGCCGGTGCGAGCTTCGTGGTTTGGTAGCTGAAATGAAGCACCGGCGGTCCGGCCGTCAACTCCGACCCAATGGTCACGGTCAGGGAAACCGTAATCGACAGCGAATACGGATCGGCGTTTTGCGGAAGCACCTTGATCGTGCCGGTGTAATTGCCGGAAGGCAGAATGGATGGACTCGCAGGGTTCACGAAAAGAGTCAGGGTCGCCGGCACGGTCGAACTGGCGCTGCCACTCAGGGGCGCCACCGTGAGCCAGGTTGCATTGGGATCGAGCACGGCCGCGTAACCCACCGGGTCGCCGGTGCTCGAGAGCGTGACCGGCGAGCTCTGGATGGTCTGGCTGGCGAAGGGGGACGTGAGCGTCACTGCATTATTACTTAGCTTGAGCAGCGCGTGACTGCTGACGACCAGGGTCACGTTGACCGGCGACGGCGTGACGCCGGTGGCCGGCGTGACCGTGATCGCCGTGGTATAAACCCCGGGTGTCGTCGGAAGGCCGTTGGAAATAATGTTCAGATTGATGGGCACCGGCTGGGCGCCAGTCGAGCCACTGGTCTGACTCAGCCCCAGCCACCCTACCGCCGGAGTCATCGTGATTGTAAACTGTTCCGCCCCGCCGATCGAGCTGACCGCCAGCGTCTGCTGCGACGGCTGCACCGTTGAGCTGCCGAGTTGGTAGAGAAACTGCGGAAGGCTGGCCGGCGAAACGGTGAGAGTCGGATTCACGCTGACCGTCATGGTGACCGGGATGGCGACCGAGTCCGTGGTGGTCGTACTCTGCGCGATAATCGTGCCCTGGTAGGATGTCGGGCCGGGCGTCACACCCTGCGCCGAGGGATTGACGCTTACCGTAAATCCCGATCCACCCGTGGTGCAGGACGCGTTCGTGCCGCAGGCCGGAACCACCGACAGCCATTGGCTTCCGTCTGCCGTGGTGACGCTGAGCGTGTAGCCGAACGCCTGCCCGCTGCTCACAATCTGCGCGGGAATCCCTTGCGGATTCCCCACCTGGGCGCCTTGCTGTCCGGTAAAGCTCATCGAGGGCGGACTGGCGGATAGCAGATTGGATGCCGGGGACACCGTCAGGTTCACCGTAATCGTCGTCGCATTCGCCGGTGCTCCCTGGATCGTGAGCGTGAACATGTAGGAGTACGACCCCGCGCCCAGATTCGTCGTGTTCGCGGTTACGTTCATGGCGGTTGGCTGGGCGCTCGAGACGTTCACGTTAGGGAACGAGTTGAAAGCCGCCGGAGTCACTCTCAGCCAGGACGGCGGGTTGGCAAGGTTCACGAACACGGTGGTCGAATTATTCGTGCTGATGTTGAACTGTTGGGTGCTGACTCCGTTGCTGGGCAGCGTAAAATTGAGCGTGGACTGATCCACCGAGATTGTGGTCACTTGGCTTCGGGCTGTGTCGGAAAGACCCAGAACCAGCAAGGCCGGCAAAACACCGAGCGCACTCCTACGACGATTCTGACGATTCATTTTAATTGCTCCAACCTCACTCGTTGCCGAGATTTAAGAAATACGCAGAAACGCTCCGGATGCTTTCCCGCCGCGCTCGACCAGCGCCTGGACACCGGAAACTCCGAGATCCCAATGGTGTGTTAAGGCAATCCACTCTCCAAGCCACACTAACATGATAAATACAAATTGTGTCAAAAATGTTTTAGCCCCCCTTGCCCGCCGTTCCGCTACAGTAGACAACAGGAACATGCACCCCGAACCAGATGTGGCTATCCGCGCCGTGGGCCTGAACAAGACTTACCGCTCCGGCGCCGCGGACCTGGTCATCTTTTCCGGACTGGATCTGGAAGTCGGGCGGGGCGAGCGCCTGGCCTTAGTGGGAGAGTCGGGCGCGGGCAAGAGTACCCTATTGCATCTGCTGGGTGGTCTAGACAGACCGACGGAGGGTGCGATATACTTCGGGCAGAGTGACATATGCAAGCTTCCGGCGAACCAGCTCGCGGCGTTTCGCAATCGGGAGCTGG
>JBGPHB010000153.1:0-7942 GCA_041484155.1 Bryobacteraceae bacterium | reverse complement strand
GCAGGTTTTCAAGGCCAGCGCAATTCTGGAGAGCTCTCCGCCCGAGGCGATCTTGTCGAGCGGTTTCGGCTCCTCGCCTACATTGGGCGAAAGCAAAATGCCGACGGAATCGACGCCGTGCGCAGACCAGGGCGCGGGCTCGATTCGAATTTGCATGCGCGTCTTTTCCATGGCGAGCGAAGCCAGCTCAGCCTCGACGCGCTTGGCCAACTGCTGGGCGGCACTTTTTCGCCGCGCGGTCAGCTTCGCCGAGGCCGTTGCATAGGCCGCGGACGAAGCGTCGATCTCCCGGCGCAACGCATCGCGGCGCTCGCTCGAACTCTCGACAGCAGCGAGTTGCCGCTGCACGTCTTCGAGAAACGCGAGCACTTCCTGCGTGGTCGCCCCGTATTTGCGCTTCAGCTTTTCGAGCGCCGCCAGGCGCGTCTCGATTTGATCCAGCCGGCCGGGATCCGCCTCCAACTTGCCGAGGTAGCCGCGCAGCGCGTGCGCCGCCTCGTCCACGGCGATGGCTACGGGCTGAAGTGTCGCGAGCACGTCTGCGGTGCTTTCGTCGATGCGCGCCAGCTCCTCCAGCCGCCGCAGCACGCCGCGCAACTGCGTCGTCACGCTTTCCGGCGCGTCATAGAGGACCGCGTAGGCGGCGCTCGCGGTCTCCTCCAGATGCACCATGTTGCGCAGAACCCGCCGTTCGTTTTCGAGCTGGGGGTCTTCGCCGGCGACGGGGGCCACGGCTTCGATTTCCTTGCGCTGGAACGCCCACAGATCGGACAGGCGCAGCTTCTCCTGCGCCGAGCGGTCCAGCTCCTCAAGTTCGGCCGACCGGGCGCGCCATCGTTCGAACAATTCCGCCGTTTCAGCGAGCAGCTCCTCGACACCGGCGAACGCATCCAGCATCTCCCGCTGAACCGTGGGCGAAAACAGCTCCTGCTGGTCGTGCTGGCCGTGAATGTCGCCCAGATGGGGCGCCAGCTCCTTCAGCAATGCCATGGTCGCCGGACGGTTCCCCACAAAGGCGCGCGACTTGCCGCCGGCCTGAATCTCACGCTCGATCAGTAACTCCTGGTCTTCCAAGTCGATTCCCGCGGCCTCCAGCAACTCAAAAAGGGCGGGGGAGGGGGCCACCTCGAAGATGCCCGAAATGCGCGCACGATCCACGCCACTGCGCACCATCCCGGCCGAGGTGCGCGCTCCGAGCAGCAGGCCGAGTGCGTCCACCACGATCGACTTCCCGCTCCCGGTTTCGCCCGTGAGCAGGTTCAGGCCGCGATGGAAGCGTACCCGGACCTTTTCGATGACGGCATAGTTCTCGACCACTAGCTCCAGCAGCATCCGAGACGATTATAGCCCTCTCCAAGCGAAACATTTCTTTCCCCTTTTGTTTTGGCGGCCGCTCGACTACAATGAAAAATGAAACGGTAGCGCTCCATCTGCGTTCATAGGTAAAGAAGGAGAAAGGAACCGGTTGACATCGGGAAACTTGGGCGGCCTCCTGCTGGACGTGAATCTCTGGGAGCTGGTGAAAGGCTCCGAGCCGGTCGCCCAATTGGTGATGGGACTCCTGGGCATGTTATCGCTCACTTCCTGGACGATCATTTTTTCGAAGCTGGCGCAGTTTGGCCGGGCGCGCAGGGCAAATCTGCGCTTTCTGCGGGCTTTCCGCAAAGCCACGCGCCTGGATGCGGTTGCCGCAGCCAGCGAGCAGTACCGCGGCGCGCCGCTGGTCACCGTGTTCGATTTCGGCTACAGCGAGGTCTCCCGGCAGATGGCCGCGCACTCCAGGATCACGAACCAGGTCTCGCTGGAGCGTACGCTGCAACTGGGGATGAGCGAAGAGATCACGCGGCTGGAACGCAGCATGAACTGGCTGGCCACGGCGGCCACGGTCTCGCCGTTCGTGGGACTGTTCGCCACCGTGTGGGGCATCATCAACTCGTTTCAAGCGCTCAGCCTCACGGGAAGCACCAGCATGCGCACGGTTGCGCCGGGCATCGCCGAGGCGCTGGTGGCGACCGCGTTCGGGCTGGCCGCGGCGATTCCAGCCGCCGTGGCCTACAACTACTTCGGGCACGGGATCAAGGAGATTGGCGCGCGCATGGAGGATTTCGCTCTCGAATTCCTGAACCTGACCGAAAGGAATTTCGAAGGTCAGGGATAACCATATATGGCGTTTTCACTGGGCGGATCATCCAACGGACTCAGGGGCGGCCGGCGGCGATTCGGCGCCGGCAACCCTACGCTGTCCGAGATCAACATCGTGCCGCTGGTCGATGTGGTGCTGGTGCTCCTGATCATCTTCATGCTCACGGCGCACGTCATGGAGTTCGGACTCGAAATCAACGTCCCCAAGACCCAGCTCGTCCGCGATACCGCTGAGGACCTTCCCTGGGTGCTGATCACGCGCAACGCCAGAATATTCCTCAATGAGACGCCGATCAACATCAACCAGATTCCCGCCGAAGTCGCGAAGCGGTTCCCTGGCGCGAAGAAGGTTTATGTGAAAGCGGACGCCGCGGTGGTCTTCGATCCGGTGGTGCAGGTGATCGCCATCCTGGGAAAAAACGGGCTTCAGCCCCAGATCGTGACCCAAACCGCCGAGTCCTCCGGCAAATCACGATGACCCAACACGCCGACATTCTCGATGCGAGGGACTCGATCCGCGGGCCGTTCTTCGGGGCCATGGCGTTGCATGCCTTCGTCGCGATCGGGCTGGCGTATTACGGATGGCTGGCGGCGCACACCGAGCCGTTCGGCGCCAAGGATGCCGGTGGTGGCGCGATTGGAGTTCAAGCGGTCGAATCCATCCCGCTGCCACATCAGGGCGCGCCGAACCCGGTGGCGAACGACACGGAATCGCAGGTGCCGCAGACCCCCGCTAAACAGCCGGACCGCGCGAAAAAGGAAAAGCCTCCGCCGGACGCCGTGGCTCTGAAGAGCAAGCAGGCGAAGAAGAAGCTCGCCGATATCGCGAGCGAGCGCCAGCGCTACCGGCCTTTCGATCAGCTCGATAAGAACCAGCTCACGAGCAAGCTGGCGCCCCAAGTATCGAATCCGCTGTATTCCGCGCAGGCGGGAGCGGGCCGAGTGGGCACCAGCATCAATACGACGCTGGGCACGCGGTTCGCCGGGTACGCGGCGCAGCTCCAGCAACTGGTCGCCCAGAAATGGCGCACCGGCGACGTCGACGCACGGGTTCAGACGGCGCCCCTGGTCATCGCGACGTTCGATCTGATTCGCGATGGGACCGTTTCTAATCTACAGATTCTGCAGCGTAGCGGCATCCCCTCCTTGGATTTTTCGGTGCAACGAGCGATCCTGGAAGCGAGTCCATTTCCGCCGGTTCCATCGGCCTTCGATCGCGATTACGCAAGGGTTGAATTCACATTTGAGTTACGACGATGAAAACCAAACTTCTTGTCGCGTTTCTGGTCACGCTCACGCTACTGGTTGCGAGCGCGCTCGTTCTCACCGGGCAGAATCCGGATATTAGCGTGAACATCACGAAGGGCGAGCGGGCCTCGATCGCCGTCCCCGATTTCCGTGGCGCCGGCGACGCGCAGCGCGTGATGGACGGTTTTAACGCCACGCTGTGGTCCGAGCTGGAAGGTTCGGGCGTGCTGAAGATGGTCTCCAAGAGCGTGTATCCGCTGGAAGTGCCGCAACGGCCGCAAGACTTCAAGCCGCCGACGACTTCCGTGCCCGTGCGCCGAGGCGACCCGCCCAAGGCAGTGCGCAACGGACCCTGGCTCACGGACTGGTCCGGTCCGCCGGTAGGCGCGAGCCATCTGGCTTTCGGCTATACGGGAGTGCAGGACGGACGGCTGGTGCTGTTCGGTTGGCTCTATAACCTGGCGCAGCCCGACCCGGCCAGCGCGCAGGTGATTGGCAAGCTGTACTTCGGCTCGCTCGATGCGGACGGCGCCAAGAAAGTCGCCCGGGAGTTCGCCGCCGACATCCTCCAGCAGTTCGGCGCCAAGAGTCTGGCCGGCTCGAAAATCTATTTCGTCTCCGACCGCACCGGCAATAAAGAAATCTGGTCCATGGACTATGACGGTTCGAACCAGCGCCAGTTGACCAGCTACAAGTCCATTTCCTCCATGCCCGCGGTGTCGGCAGATAGCAGATTGATCGCCTACACGACTTACGCCAGGGGCACGCCGCGGATCATGATCCAGTCGGCGGAGACCGGAAAGCAGTTGGTGTTCGTCAATCCGGTTGCGTCGATGAATGCCACGCCGGAATTTACCCCGAACGGCGAGCACATTCTGTTTTCGTCAACCTTTAACTCCAAGGACGCGCAGATCTATATCGCCGACGCCAACGGCGCCAACTTGCGGCGAATGTCCCAGGTGCGGGCGATCGAAGTTTCGCCGAAGGTCAATCCGAAGACCGGCGCCGATGTGCTGTTTATTTCGGGACGCTCCGGCCACCAGCAACTCTGGCGCATGAATATCGACGGCGGGGACGTGGAAATGCTCACCACGGGGGAGGGGGATGTGTCCAACCCGTCCTGGAGTCCCACCGGCCAAACCATCGCGTTCGCCTGGACGCGCGGCTACGAGATCGGCGGCTTCAACATTTTCGTGATGGATATTGCCAGCCGCAAGCCGGTCCAGCTCACTCACGGCATGGGCCGCAATGAGAATCCGTGGTGGGCGCCGGACGGAGCGCATGTGGTGTTTTCGTCCAAGCGCGGTCCGTCCACACAGATCTATAGCATGCTGGTGGATGGAACGAACATGCATCAACTCACCACCCAGGGCAACAACATTCAGCCCGTATGGGCTAAAGGGATAAACTAGAAAAGCCGAGGAGGGTAACGTAACCTAATGCGAATGAACCCGAGAACACTCAACGTCGCAGTGTTCGTGACAGTGCTGTCTTTGTCGGTAGCCGGTTGCAAGAAAAAAGCGCCGGTTCCGGCCCCGCCGCCCCCGGCGCCGTCCGCCAAGATCGAACCGCCGCCACCACCTCCGCCTTCAGGGGCGCGGATCAACAGCTTCACTGTGGAGCCGCGCACCATCGAGCGTGGGCAGTCCGCGACGTTGAGCTGGTCCGTCGCCAACGCGACCGACATGTCGATCGACCAAGGGTTGGGAGCGATTCAGGCCAATGGTACCCGGCAGGTCTTCCCGAGCACGACCACCACTTACACGCTCACGGCCAGGGGCACCGGTGGAATGGACTCGCGTTCCGCGACCGTGGAAGTCTCAGTGCCGCCGCCACCGCCGCCCAAGCCGCCGCCTGCGCCGAAGATTTCCGGAACCGATATGCTGGGACGCGAGGCCCAGGACGCGTATTTCGATTACGACAAGAGCGACATTCGCGACGACGCGCGGCAGGTGCTGACTCGCGACGCCGATCTGTTGAAACGTATTTTCGCCGGCGATCCCGGCTTTTCGGTGATCATCGAGGGGCACTGTGATGAGCGCGGCTCAGCGGAGTACAACCTCGGCCTGGGCGATCGCCGCGCTTCCGCCGCCAAGGATTTTCTGGTTCAGCTCGGGGTACCGGCCGATCGTATGACCACGATCAGCTACGGGAAGGACCGCCCGATATGCACCGAAGCGAGCGAAGCGTGCTACCAACGCAATCGCCGGGCCCATCTATCGCCAGCGCGGTGAGTTAGGAAAGAGGGGACGGCGCGATGCTGTCCCCAGTTCTTCGAAGGAGGAACGTGATGAAGAGAGTGCTCTTTTTCGGGCTGCTCTTGAGCCCCGTGGTCTTAACGGCTCAGAAGAAGGAAGAGCTTCAATCCATCCAGCGCGACGTGGCGCAACTGCAGGAGCAGGTCAAGCAGCTCCAGCGCTCCCAGGACGAAAAGATGGCGGTGCTGCAGAGCGTTCTGCAGCAGGCGGTGGACGCATCCGGCAAAGTCGCCTCCGGCTTGACGGCGGTGCAACACGACATCGACGCGAAGTTGGGCGATCAACAGAGGAAGCTGGCAGAACCCATTGCCACCATGGGGACGAAAGTGGATCAGATGGCGGATGAATTCCGGTCGGTGGGCACCAGCGTAGCCGATCTGGTCCACAAAATGAGCGCGCTGGACGCCAAGCTGGCGGATATTTCGAGCGCGATCCGGGTGCTGAGCACTCCGCCGGCGGCTCCCCCGCAGGCGGTTTCGAGCGCTCCTGGTCCGCCGCCCGGAGTTTCCGCCGAGACCAGTTATCAGAACGCGTTCCGCGACTATTCCAGCGGGAAATACCCGCTCGCACTCGAGGAGTTCAGCGGCTATGTGAAGGACTTCCCGCAGACCGAGAATGCACCCACGGCGCAGTATTACATCGGTTACATCTACTTCAACGGAGGGCAGTACACGGACGCGGCCAAGGCGTTCGACGCCGTACTGGAGCGCTATCCGGCGAATCCGAAGACGCCCGAGGCGATGTACTATAAGGCCGTTTCCCTCATGAAGGACGATCGCCGGACCGAAGCCGGCGCCGAGTTCAAAGAATTCATTAAGCGCTATCCGAGCAGCGAGCACGTGACCCAGGCGCACGCGAATCTGAGAGTGCTGGGGCTGGAGCGGTCCCCGGCGAGTAAGAAGCGCTAAAGAGTATGGGCCGCTGATAAACGCAGATGAACGCCGATTCAAAGCAATAAACTTGGGTTGATCGTATCCGTGTTCATCTGCGTCCATCGGCGGCCAAAAACTTTTTCAGCCAACTTGTCCATATGAAGAGAGTCTCGACTAACAAGACCAGGAGGACGCGTGATGCGCTCCAGATCATTAACCACATGATCGGAGGTGATGAAGAGCTCGGGAAATTTGTGATCGAAGCCGGAGTTAACGCTCAGGTCGCGCAACTCATTTACGATGCTCGGACGGCGGCGGGATTGACACCAGCCAGGCTCGCCAAGCTAATTGGCACGCAGCAGCCGGTCATTGCCCGCCTGGAGGATGCCGATTATCAAGGGCACTCCTTGACGATGCTTCAGCGGATCGCAGAGGCGCTGAAGCAGAAGCTGGAGCTGCGCTTCACTCCCTCGACGACCAAGCGATCACCACAACCGTTGCATGCTTAGGTTGTCCCTGCCTAACCCGGACAAGCCGGAACCAAAACGATCCTGGACGGCCACCGTGGCGCGAACACTCGTGTTTGCCACGATCGCACTTTTGCGAACGCTTGGCCATGCGTTCACATGATTGTGAACGTGGCACGCAAGAGTACGTGCGCCACGTCAGCTTTCCAAGATTCTGCCATTTTCAGCAAGAATCCCACTGCGCAGGTACTTACTGCGAAGCTGAGGCCGTGGCGCCGGCCAGGCCAAGCTCACCGGCACGCGCCTGCATGGCGCGAATGCAGAAATCGATGTGCTCGTCGAGACCGACGCCCATCTCCGCGGCTCCGTTCAGGATGTCATCCCGGTTCACATTGCGGGCGAAGGCTTTGTCCTTGAGTTTCTTCTGCACGCTCTTTACTTCTACTTCGTGGATGCTGCGGCTGGGCCTGACGTAGGAGCACGCCGTCAGAAAGCCGGCCAGCTCGTCGCAAGCGAACAAGGTCTTCTCCAACGGCGAGACGCGCGGCACACCGCTGTAGTTGGCGTGTGACAGGATCGCGCGCCGGATCTCTTCGTCCGCGCCGCGCCCGGCGAGGATGGCCTCGCCCTTCATGGGATGATCGGGCGCTTCGGGATGGATCTCCCAGTCGAAGTCGTGCAGCAGGGCGGTGATGGCCCATCGCTCTTCGTCTTCGCCGAATTTGCACGCGTAGGCGACCACGCACGCCTCGACGGCCAGCACGTGCTTGCGCAGGCTCTCCGACTTGACGAACTCACACACGATTTCCCAGGCCTGGGTTCGGTCCATAGGAATAGTTTACGCCGTCGATCGTTGCGGGTTTGGCGAAGGGCTTGCTATAGTGACCGTAGACGCTTCACCCGCGTGGGCCTGTGGCGCAGTTGGGAGCGCGCTTCCATGGCATGGAAGAGGTCG
>JBGPHB010000152.1:0-7963 GCA_041484155.1 Bryobacteraceae bacterium | reverse complement strand
TCTCTCCATAATCACACCGGGCGACCGGACCGGTTGCCCTCACGGCTGAGTCTGCATCATCGGTAGGTAACGATTCATTCGCGCTGTCAGGATCGAAAACGACCGCCTTAGCATGCCTCGCGGGAAAACGATAGAGATTGTCCTTCTCGAAAGCACGACCGACCGCATCGAGGAATCTCGCCGCGGGTTCGTTTCGATCGGTGGGCCGGAAAGGAATGACTACGCAACCCTTTCCGAGTTCACCGGCGACCCCGCCTAACTCGGAGAGCAGACGATGCTCCACCCCCTTGCCCAAGACCCGGCAACTCAGCAAGAAGTTTTCAACAATGAGTTCGCTATCGGCCAGTGCATAGACACACAGGCCGACCTCCCCGTAGTCGCCAAAGCGATCCCGCACTCTCACCAGCAAGGCTTGGCGTTCGCCTGAAGCGATTAACGATCCCAGTTCGGAAGCAGTTCTCCGGACGCCGGTAGCGTTGAACTGATTCGTACGCTGAGTCAGTTGCGCGGCCCGCTCGAATTGCTCCGGTCTCGGCGCCGCTAGATCCACCCTGAGCTCAAGCTTTTCAAGAAATTCGCGGAACGAATTCGCGCTAGCTTGGAACTGCTGGCGGTCCGCTTGCTGGCGATATTGCTCCGTTCGGCCTGTGTCCGCTGACGTCGTGGGCGGCAGGTCAAAGGCCCAGACGTGACGAAGAAACGAGTGAACGTCTCCGGCTTGGGACGGCAATGGCAGCACAGTCACTGACGGACAATGAGCGGCGACTTCCGCGCACTCCATCGGGTTATCATCGAGGAAAATGAAGCTGTCCAGTCCCAGAGAGAGTTCCGCGGCCAGAGCGCGCAAATTCTCCGATTTGGGTTTCCAGTTGACCTTCCAAGCCACGAAGTCCTCGCGCCGCAGGACCATGCCGGGCCTCCGAAAAGCCTCTGCGACGTCCTCTTCCTTGTTCTTGCTCACCAGCACGAGCAGTATCCCCTGTTGCTTCAGGCCGTGGAGATACTCCTGCAGCCTGCTCCATTCCCCCGCGACTTGAAGTTGATCGGCGCCTGCCTCAGCGACGACACCGCCCCATAGAGTATTGTCGGCGTCAACCGCAATCACCTTGTGCGGTGGGCGCAAAAAGGTACGGGCCTTGCGAGCCAGTATGGTTCCTAGCGCCACCCAATACGCCCGGGTAAAAGGGATATGGCCTTGCCGATCGCCTTCCGGATCATCAACCTCGTCCACCGGATACAGCGCAGCAACCTCCTCAGATGTGATGACACTCACTCCGCGGAGGCCGGCTACGGCCTGCCGTACATCCCCCTCGAGACGCTGAAGTACTCCAGCCAGTTCCAAGTCGGCAGAGACGTTACGGGAGGGCGGACACAACAACAGGACTGTCGGGCGCCGCGCTCGTTTGGCAAGGTCGTCGAGCGCGATGACGAATTCGCGAGCGCTCGCCGCTATCGTTTCCGTCCGAAGGCTTTCGCTCTGATCCCTGGCCCAGTCTTCGAAGCGGACCAGCAGGAAGTTGACGCCCGGCGCGCTGGAAGCCAAAGCACTACCGGGCGCCATCAATTCCTGAAAGACCTGGTTGTAGCTTGAAAACTCCAGCCGGCCAGGCTCCAGGCCAAGGCGCTCCAGCCAAAAGCGGAGAACGTCTCCAACAGGCTCCGCCGTGAAGTTTGCGGTGACTGTAAAGAGCGTCTCCTCGCCGGAAGTTTGCACGACCTTTGGTTCAGTGGAATTCATTACGAAGCTATCGCACCCCCGGTGCGCCAATTCCGATCCCGCCAGGACCGCCTGGCTCCCGCGGCAGTCAGATACACGCGACTGGCCAGTGACACCACCGGGTTGCGCTGGCGCATCGCGACATAGTCCACCAATGCGTGCCAGTTGGACTGATTCACTGTGTTGACGGAAATCGAAATGCACGCAGTCAACATCTTGGTCGTGTGCCACCAGCGGCTTGGGATAAATAGCAGTTCTCCCGGCTCCAAAACAAACGTCGTCGGAACCGCCTTTGCGAACAGGGGAAACTTCTCAAGATCAGGTTTCTCAACATTGATCAACGAGAGATTTTCCTTTTCCGGCGACGGGTAAAGGTACTTTTCCTGGTCGGGAGAGTAGATGACGAACTGTTTCCGGCCGTATATCTGCATCAGAAACGCGTGCGCCGCAGCACCGTCGTAATGCAGCATCGGAAAAGTGCCGCCCTTGCCTCCGATATAGATTTCGACGGCGGCGCCGCGGTTCAGGGGCTCACCGACATGTTTTACCAGGTAGTGGTCCGGCAACCAGTTGGGCGAGAAATATGGTGGGAGCGGCTCGATATCTTGTTTCAAGGACGGAAACAGATCGTACAGCACCCGATTGCGGAAATACGGTGCGGGCTGCACGTCGGTTGATTCGAGAACACGGTCGATGAAGCCCGCCATCGTGTATTCTTCTACCCCGTTGGTGTCCTTGTAGCCGGCCTTGCGCTTCAAATCGTCCTCTATGGTGAACTTCAGGTCGCCGAAGTTTTCCTTGAAGAATTCGGGCGTCCAGCGACCCACTGCCTTCCACTGACGAAGGGCGTCAGTCACCACGACCGGTTTGTTGGCGTAAAGATAATGTTCGACGAACTCATGGTAAGAAAGACTCGCTCGACGCTCAATTCCCGGCGCTTGTCGCGTTTCGATGCTATTTGAAATCATACTTGCCCTGCTTCCACGCCGACCGATGCGTTCCTGCGGCCCTGGCGTGATTCTGCATTCTTAGGGAGCGCTTCCGATGCGTTCAAGCCGGGCTTCTCGCCAATACGTTTAGCATTCTCAGGAGCGCCTCCAATCTGAGGAGCGCCTCCGATGCGTTCAAGCCAGGCTTCTCTCCAATACATAAGGTCGTCGCGGGGACACCCGCCTACGTGGTTATACCAACAGAGGCAGTTCAGCCCTTCGAGCATCACCGTGCCTTCCACCTGCCGCATCTCTCCCGTTGGTTCCGAGATCATGCGATCCAACCGGCTCTTTACTTGGTATTTACCACCACAAAATTGGCGCATTCCACCGTCGCAAATTAGACCACGATTGCGCGCGCGACGATCGAGGGTCTGGACGACCTCCGTCTCGCTTTTGATATTGACCCATTCCCCAGGCTGCAAGTTAAGATTGCTCACGGGAGTCCGCTTCAAGTTTCCCGCTCGAACGGGACGCGGAAACCACCAGGTGGCATACGCCCAAAGAGGATGCAGCACCAGCCGAGCCATCTCGGACAGCCCCCGGCTTCCCGAGAGAACCTCGGAGAAGCACTTCAGTACAACCCGGGCGCGCGGCAGAGGCGTGGTAGCCTTTTCCAGTTGAGTGGATTGGCAAAAATAGCGGCCGGGCTCAGTCCTGGTCTTGAGGACGGCGCGCAACTCTTCCTGGCCGGATTGGTCCACAGACGTTACTGGTTGGCCGCCTTCAACCCTGCGCATCCAGGCCGTTTTCCAAAAGAGTACGCACAGGCGCTGGCAACCGTCATGACCTGCTCCAGAACAACGAGGCACCTCCAGAATCACGACATCATTCTTCCGGAATTCGCGAATTTTGTACTTTCCCCCGGGATACTCGACACAAGTCTTCTCGGCGGGCCGCGTCACGCGCACGAACCTGCCACAGAACTGTAACATCTCCGGCATGAATGGCAAACCGTCCAACGTTCCTTCCGCGTCAAGGGTTTGAGCGATTTCCCGCGGACTCTTTACCACCACCCAATCACCGGCTCGAAACTTATTGTAATTCCTGATCATAGCAACCACCTCTAATCTGGTTTTGGTACCCGCTCGCCCACGGACAGACGCGGAATACCAAACTCCTCTGTTGTCAGCGAGTCTACCAATTGGAAATATTCGTTTCTTTTCCGATCCCAACTATTGCGCTCCACGTACTCAAGGCCCTTCGCGGACAGGGTTTCACGCAGCGCCTTACCTTCAATCACGTCAAGCATCGCATCGGCCATTGCATGGCTGTCGCCCGACGAAAAGAAGTGAACCTCCGTGCGGTCAAAATAGAAAGTGTCAATCTTTGTTCGCGAGACAATCACCGGAATACCCTGAGACATGAATTCCATGATTTTTGTGCTGTAGGCTTCGTTTCCGAACGAGTCGGCCCGCTTTGGAACCACGCCAAGGTCGGCGTTGACAATCACCTCTGCAATTCGGTCAAACGGCACGCCCCCGCAGAATTTGACCCTTCCGTTGAGGCCCAGCCGGTTCGCTAACTGGGCCAGATGAGCCTCGGTACCGGCGCCGCCCCCGCCACCATAAAGGTGCAGTTCCGCGTTCGGCGCCTTGTCTTTGAGATGACCCAGAGCCTCGATCGCGATATCGAGCCCTTGATGCCACTGCCAGGTGCCTGGAAACAGCATAATGAACTTCTCATCGTTTCTGGTTCGAGTCCGGCGGTAGAATACCGCTGGGTCGACGTGGTTCAGAAAGACCGAGCACTTTTCTTCGGGAACGGAGCGCGAGATCAGCGTTTTTTGCCAAAGATGGTTGGAGACGATGACGTGATCGGCGAACGCGGCCGATGCCTTCTCCACCAGCTTCAGCAACCGGACATAGCGGTTGTTCGCATTTGTCTCGAACTTGCTGGCAAACAATTCCGGCACGATGTCGTGGATATCCAGGATCACTTTTGCGCCCGTCAGCTTGGGATACCACGCGGCGAATACGAGGAAATCTGGCACGTTGTGCACGTGAATCATGTCGTACCGAATGCGGCGGTGCCGGCGCGCCAGGAACACTGAGGAGGCCACGAGAAAGCGGAGCAGTCGCCATGCATAGGTCCATTTCTGTCGCTCGTCGCTATCCCGGTGCTGAATTCGGTAGGCGGTGACGCCACTGACGTTACCCTGTCCCATGGGTATGGGGCCACCGCTTAACGCGATCGCATCCACGTGATCGCCTCGCCTCGCTAGCGCCTCAGCATAACGCCGTACTCGGTTGTCTGCTTGGTACCCGGTATACGCCAACATACAGATCTTCCTCCGGGTGTTACGCAAAGATCGCGGGACGCTCGCGCAGTAATACCGGGAGACGTCACGCGGGAGTGCATGCCAGTAGTTCCCGTCATATTTGCTTCGCACATAGGTCAGAAAGTCTTCGTAGTACGAAACCGGGAATTCGTCTCGACCTTTCTCGCTGTCCTCGAAAGACATGTAATCCGGGTGTGTGTTCAGCAATGCCATGCCGCCGCGTTCAACGATCCAATCCAGCTTTTGCTTCCAGATATCGATGTCCCGTTCGCCTAGAACCACAAAGAGTGTGAAATCCTGAGTAAGGCTGAGTGGAAGCTCCACATAGCCAGTACTCTGGGGAGCCGGCACCCAGAAGGGAAATATGGTTCCGGCGCCGTCCGGCTCGGGCTCGAAGGGATCCGTATCAAAGGTAGAGGAATCATACTCCGCGCCGAGCAGATGCAGCCATTCCAACTTGTGCTGCATAAGTGGTGAACGAAATCCGCAGGCGCTCCACTCTTTGAGGTACTCCTTGATCCGAGCGGCTCGCGCGCCGAACTCAGCCTTGGAACTGTAGAGCTTTCCATCGTGCTTCAACCCGTGTACGCCAATCTCGAACCCGGCTCGATTCATCTCCTGCCGGAGTGCATCAGGAAGATGATATTCCCCTTCAGGAACGAAGTTGAAGCAGGAGCGAAAGCCCTGCTTCGCCTCCAGTCCCATCAAGCGCTGTACGCGTTCCAATCCACGCTTGCTTTCCACGTCGTGTGTGAGGACCAGGGCAAAGCGCTTATTATTCGGCCAGCCGGGCCAGTTCGGAGGAGTCGCACCCGATGCCTCGTTGATCGGCCACGTCCCCGCACAGGCGGCCCGCTTGGAGCGCGCCGACCGCCGCCGCAATGCCAAACGCAAGGCCTTTGGCAGGAATGGTGTGTTGAAAAGCATGATTAGAAAACGTGCGGGCTCGGGATCTCAGATCTAGAACCCACAGCTACTCTTCTCTCCGGTTCCAAACCAGGGATTAAGTTCAACCGGCCTTGATACAACATGAGCCCGATGCATGTGCCAAGAATATTGGTGATCACATCCGTGAGATCGGAGTCCCGCGTTGGCAGATATGTCTGGACAAGTTCGATCGTAAGACTAACGGCGCCACCCGCCACGATCGCAGTGAGCCTTGGCCACCTAAGCTGTCGCGAGCATAGATAGGCGTAAAAAAAGAATCCAGCAGGAATGAAGCCGCCGATGTTGATGATGACGTCCTTCCAGTAACCCCACTCCGGGTGGAATCCCTTTAGAGCCGACGCGAGAACGGTCTGATCTAGAATCAAGTATCTATTAGGGATGTACAAATCAGACTCCGAAACCGATCCGTGGCTGTGAATGACCGCCCCGCCCGCTCGTCGAGAAAATAGATCGCAACACACCGCTCACTTCCGTCAAGGTGGGGCCGCGCCGATTCGACCCAGGTCCGATAATGGCGGAAAACCTGAGATGCCGAGAGTTCCGCGCCATAGAAGGCGAACCCTCGCATTTGGCCAGTCCAGCTATCGTGCCGGACCGGAGAGTCTCCGATGACCAGGCGCCCCCCAGAGTCTCGATTTGAAAGGCGGAACTGGTGCGAGAACTTAACCAGTTTTCCATCCTTGTAAATCGACGTGCCGGGCGGGCCGGATGTGATCGATATGAATACCGGCTTGTCGTTGTGAAATACATCGTCGGTTAGGAATCGGGTCCGGCCACGTCCGGGCACTGACTCCACCAGCTCAAGATCCGTGAGGTCCTGCCGCAACGAAAATTGAAAGCGGTCCTCAGGAGTGTAAAACGCAAGAATTGTGCTCGAGTCTTTGACAGAATCAGGTTGCAGCCAGATCTCAATGCTGTGGCCTTCCTCCCGTTGCGAGCCCGTCAGGTTGACTGCTCCATGGCTCAACACCGTGGCGTGGTCCCCGAACTCCAGGCCGTCTTGATTCTGGAGCCAGGTCACATCGTTCTTGGGATGACGGAATGGCCACCATCCGGCAATCCCCAGGACGCACAAGATGGCAATACACATGGCCCCCGAACTTTTCGAATGTGAAACGGTAGCGTTCACCCCGATCTAGAAATACTTCTTAGCGATCAAATAGGGAAGGAGCACGATCTCCGCAAGGGACGGAAGCAGATCCTTGCTACAAAATACCGACTCAGCCCGAGTTCTCCGGAGCGACTCAAAGTAAGAGCTCACCTTCATTTGGCTATGGAATATTTCCGATAGAGCAGTCGGCATATCGGTGACCCATCGCAGCCAACCGACTCCGGCCCGCCCCCGGCAACGCTTCACCGGTTCTCCCACCTGGTCTGCGTACAGCAAATACGGGAAGTCGACTCCTGCCGGCAAACCAATGCTGTGAAAGCCCCAGGTCCTCGCGTTTACGTCAAGCAACTTGTATTTACCGTCCCTGGGATCCTGCTTATACTCCACTTCCACGAGGCCATAGTAGTCGATCGCCTTCAGGAACCTTTCAGACAGCTCTTCAATCTCGGGCAGCTCAATGCTCTCAACGTAGGTGGCGGCGCGCCCGAATTCACGAGGATGCTGGCGCTGACGTTGTGCAACAAGGCTACTGTGCACCTGTCCATTACGAAAGAAAGCACAATACGAATACTGCTGGCGGCCGTCTCCAGGAATTATTTCTTGTACCAAAATCTCCTCGGGTCGTATCTGCTGGCTGGCTTTGGTGAACAACTCTCGCAATTGTTCAGGAGTGTTAGCCCGCCAGGCTTTTGCTCCAGTCGCGTAAAAGAAATTCTCCTTTACCGCCGGCTTGATGGCCAACGGCAGCTTGGAATAGAGAGCCTCCAGTTCGGCCAAATTTCGAGGGTTAAATGTCTGCGGACAAGGGATGTTCAATCGTGTCGCCAAATCGTACGTGTTTTTCTTGTCCCATGCCCATTGCACGGTGTTCCACTCGGGAGTAGTGACGCTGAAGAACTCGGCGAGTTCGGCGCGAT
>JBGPHB010000151.1:0-8035 GCA_041484155.1 Bryobacteraceae bacterium | reverse complement strand
GGGGCTTACTCGCGCGCCCCAGCCGGTCATCTTATCGATCTCGCGATCCCACTGCCCGCGCGTCAGCCGCTGCTGGCGGATCACATCATCGCCGTGGCAATTCCGGCACCCGTTGTAAGCAGCGGTCTCGTTGGCGAAGATCGTTAAGGTGGACGGCACACCAGCCACTTCGCCAGGAACCGGCGGGCCTGGCAATACACTAATCCCGATTCTCGCGGCGACGTTCCAACCATAGCCCGATGGATTCCACTCCGGAGCCAAGGGCTGCGCATCCCCGCCGGCGTCACGCGCGCGCGACATTACGATGTAGAATCCTGGGCGCGGCACCCATGTAAACTCCCACTGACGCCAGCCAAACGGAGTGTACTGCTCGCGGAATAGCTTCGCTGGTTTCCATGTGCGCCCTGTATCGATCGACACCTCGACCGATGTCACCGGTCCGCCGTCACCGCTCCACGCGACTCCGCGGATGGTGACCGGTTCGCCAGTGAATCGTGTCTGGCGATCACCCGGCGACGCGATCACGCTCTTCACGCGCAGGCTGGTGACCGGTTTCATCTGATCCGGGGGGACCGCGGTTCCGGGAGCGACCGGGCCGTCCGGACGCCGGTACGCGCTCTTCATCCAAAAGCCATCGGATTCCTTGTCCAGCAGCCGAATCGACGTCAACCATTTCATCCACGAATCGGATGCCCATCCGGGAACCACCACGCGGAGCGGGAACCCATGCTTCATGGGCAGCGTCTCGCCGTTCATCTCGTAGGCAAGCAAAGTATTCGGGTCGAGCGCCTTCTTCACCGGAATCGACCGCTGGAAATCCGGCATCTTGCCGAGCGGAACGTCCGCGCCGTCGAAGAGAACTTCCTTCGCCGAATCCTTGATGCCAACCTTTCTGAGGACGTCCGCCAGCCGCACCCCACGCCAGCGCCCGTTGCCAACGGCGCCGTTCCGCCACTGCAAGCCCGGCGCTGCCGGCTCATACCAACCTCGCCCATTGCCGGCGCATTCGAGTACAGCCACCAGTTCCACGCTCGGCATTCTCTTGAGGTCGTCCATCGTCAAGGTCAAGGGCGCGGCCACTTCACCTTCCACTTTCAGTCGCCACGCACTCGGATCCACCGTCGGGACGTAGACATGCGTGCGGACGAAGAAATGTTCGATCGGAGTGATGTAATCTGCAAAACCGGAGACCGGCATCTCCAGGTCCTCGGGACGCGTCGAGCGCACCAGCATGTCGCGCTTGGGGCGATCCTCGGCTCTTAGGATGCTGCCCACCGCCACCAGGAAGAAGTGCCTGCGGGAATGCGTCACTGGGTCCACTCGATGAACTTGGAGCTCAGCAGCCCGTCACGGATGTCGACTACGAATTCCTGTTTGTCGCTGCCTTTGATCACCTGCACCCGATGCTCGCCCGCGGGCAAGGTGAGGCTGGCCGGTGTTTTCCGCGCCTGCTCCTGGCCGTCGATGACCACGGTCAGCCCAGGCGGATTGGTGATCAGGCTGAGCGTGCCGGTTAAGCGCACCAGATCGACGATCAAACCAGTGTCTCGCGGGATGTCAATGATCTTCTGGGCGTCTTGATAGCCGGCGTGTCGCACCAGGAAAGTGTGCCGCCCCGTCGACAAGGTAAGGTTGCAGGGCGATGTGCATTTGAGGGCGTCGTTTCCATCGAAGACCACGTTTGCGCCCGCGGGCGACGTTGTGAGTTGGAAGGCCGCCTCGGGGTCTGGTGGCGGAGTCCTTGGCAAGGCTGGCGCGGGATCGGCGGGCGGCGGTTCTTTCTTTTCGGCCTTGGTTTCCAGCGGCGCCACGCGAGCCGGCTCTGGCACCACGGCTGGGGGGGGTGCCGCCGCAGCCTCGGGCTGCTTCGACGATTCGCCGAATCGCTGCGCAGCCGTATACAGAATCACGCCCACCAGGGCCACTCCGGCCGCGGCTAACAACACGTTGCGCAGCACCCGGCTCGGCTCACGCCGTGGCGGCGACGACGGAAGCCAGGGCGGCGGCTCGATCGCAATTTCAACCCTTGGAGGCCGCGCTTCCACGGTTACGGCCGAGGGGCTTGCGAGCGCGGCAAAGGCCGGCTCGGCGACCGTCTCGTCGAGAGTGCTGACCATCAGTCTTTCCGCCGAGCCCGCCGTCGGCATGTTCTGACTCACGCCGCGCGGCAGAGGCATCCACTCGGTTTTCGCATTGCATGCGGCTCCGAGGGCGTTGACGAAGTCGGCGCAGTTCTCGTAGCGCGCGGCCGGATCTTTTGCCAGCGCCTTGCGCAGCACCGTCTCGATCTCGGGCCCCAGTGTCGGATTGAGGCGCTGGGGAGGCAGCGGATCCTCGCGGACGATCTTGTAGAGCAGCGTCGGCAGATATTCGGCGGCAAACGGCTTTTCGCCAGTCAGGACTTCGTAGGCGATCACCGCCAGCGAGAACTGGTCCGCCTTTCCGGTGATCGCTCCGCCCTGCACCTGCTCGGGCGACATGTAACTCGGGGTACCCATCATGGTGCCGGCCTGCGTCATTTGCTGCGAGAGGATTTTGGCCACGCCGAAGTCGGTCACTTTAGCGGTGCCGTCCTCGTGGTTCATGATGTTGGCCGGCTTGTTATCGCTGTGGTCGTTTCCCTTTTTGTGCGCGTAATCCAGTGCCGCTGCCGTCTGGCTAAAGATACTGAGCAGCGTTTCCTTGTCCGGAGTCTGCTCATGCCGCAGCATTTTTTCAAGCGGAGGACCGTTGACAAACTCCATGAAAATGTACGCCAGCCCGTTCTCTTCGGCGATGTCGTAGATGGTCACGATGCCGGGGTGCGAAAGCATGCCGGCCGATTGCGCCTCTCGAAACAGGCGCTCCCGTAAGCGGTCCCGCTCGGATTCATCGGTCAGATCCTGGAGGCGAATGCTCTTGATCGCGATGGTGCGCCCGATCGCCGGGTCTTGGGCCTTGTAGACGATGCCCATGGCGCCCCGCCCCAATTCTCCGATGATTTGGTAGCGCCCGATCTGTTGCACTTATGACTGTAGTTTAGCTCAGCCCCGGGGATTGGCGGCACGTGTCTCGCGGATTGCCTTGCGCCCGACTTATGAACTAAACTAAGTTTAGTCCTATGAAATCCGTCAATATTCATGCTGCCAAGACGCATCTGTCGAGCCTGGTGGAGCGGGCCGCCGCCGGCGAGGAGATCGTCATTGCCAAAGCCGGGAAGCCGATGGCGCGGTTGATGGCTTACGCTCCTCATCCTACGCGGCGAAAACCCGGAGGATTGAAGGGTCAACTGCGCATTCGTGAGGATTTTGATGCGCCTCTGCCGCGGGAGCTGGCAAAAGCATTCGGTCTCGAGAAATGAGGCTGCTCCTCGATACGCATGCCTTTCTGTGGTGGTTGGAGGACAGCCCCAAACTCGGCCTCCTGGCCCGAGAGGCTATCGGCGATTCCGCAAACGAAGTGTGGGTCAGCGCCGCGAGCGCCTGGGAGATCGCCATCAAAGCCGCGTTGGGCCGGCTCAAGATGAAGGAAGCGCCGGAGGTATGCCTGCCCCGCGAGATGAAAAAGAACGGCTTTCGCGCGCTCGAGATTTCACATGCCCACGCACTCGCGGTGCGGACCTTGCCGTCGCTTCACGCCGACCCGTTCGACCGCCTCCTGGTAGTTCAATCCCGGCTTGAAGGACTTACTTTGGTGACCGCTGACGATTTTCTGAGCCGCTATGGAGTGGCGACTGCCAGCGCGGCTGAGTGAGGGATAATTGACGATGAAGGAGACGCAATGACCATCAGTCAATCGCTGTTGCCTGAATTCGATCAAGAGATGGCGAACACCCGGAAGACGCTGGAGCGGATTCCAGAGGACAAGTTGACCTGGAAACCCCACGAAAAATCCATGCCGTTAGGCCGGCTGGCCGGCCATCTCGCCGAGCTCTCGGGTTGGGCGGTGGATACCATCAAGAAAGACTCATTGGATTTCAGGCCGTCGGACGGTCCGCCGATGCAGCCGCTGATCGCCACTTCGCGCCAGCAGCTTCTCGAGGCGTTCGACAACTACGTCACCGCCTCGCGCGCGGCCATCGCCGGCGCGAACGACGATCATCTGATGAAGCCTTGGTCGTTAATGTCGGCAGGGCGGACCATCATGACTATGCCCCGGATCGTCGTCATTCGCAGTTTCGTGATGAACCACGTGATTCATCACCGCGCCCAACTGGGCGTCTACCTGCGCTTGAACAACATACCGGTGCCCTCGATCTACGGCCCGTCCGCCGACGAAGGCAGCATGTAGCGTTGCACCGCTCCCTTGCGTAAGATCGTAACCGGGAGTAAGCTGCCAGTAGGAGGGTCTGATCATGAGACTCCTGCGGTTTGTCTTTCTTGTTTCCTTAGTCTCTACCTTTACCTATGCCCAGCGCGGCGGCGGCCACGGGGGCGGCGGTGGTTCCCGCGGTGGTGGCGGCGGCGGATTTCGCGGAGGAAGCGTTGCCAGTGGAAGTTTCCGCGGAGGGAACGGCGGCGGTACCTTCCGAGGCGGCGGATTCGTGGGCGGTGGCGTTCGGAATGGCGGGTTCCGTGGCGGCAGCTTCCGTGGAGGATTCCGCGATGGGCGGTTCTTCGGTGGCTCGCGGTTCTTCTTCGGCGGGTCCTTCGGATGGCCGTACGCTTACGGATGGGGTTACCCTGCGTATTACGGCGGCTACCCTTATTACGACTACGGGTATCCTTCCGATTACTACAGTTATCCTTATGACAATAATTACGGGTATGTTTCGGCGCCAGCCCAGCAACCCGCTCCGCCAGTCGTGATTGAGCAGAACTACACGCCGAGTGCGCCATCCAGCAGCTCCGGCGGCTCCTTCTATCGGACGCCCGATTTCTACCTCATTGCGTTCAACGACCATCTGATCCAGGCGGCCATCTCCTTCCGCGTGGAAGGCGACCAACTCCACTGGACTACACGCGAACACGAGGAGAGGCAAGCGCCTCTCTCCAGCGTCGACCGCCGCTTCAGCGAGCAGATCAATCGCGATCGGCGAGTCGAATTCCGGCTGCCGTAGGTGACCCTGCCCGCCGGGCGTGACGCTCGGCTACTATAGGGCAGAGTATGAATCGGCTAAGGAAGCTCAAGATCGAGGGATTCAAATCGATTCGTTCGGCTCAGCTTGATTTGCGTCATCTAGATGTTCTTATCGGTGCGAACGGAGCGGGCAAATCGAACCTGATATCTTTCTTCACGCTCATCAACTACATGAGCAGCGGATCTTTGCAGAGCTACGTTGCCCGGCAGGGAGGCGCCCATTCTCTGCTCTACCAGGGGCCCAAAAAAACGCCCCAAATTGTGGCGCAGTTGGGTTTTGAGACTGATACGGGTTTGAGCTTCCTAACGATTCGTCTCATGCACGGCGCTCCCGATACGCTCATCTTTGGCGAAGAGCGAATTCTATTTGGCAAGCGGGGACTTCCGAAGCCTCAGGAACAAATTTTAGGAACTGGCCACAAGGAATCACTTTTGGAGCAGCAGGCTTCGGGCGGAAACAAGACGGCGTACGCATTCCGTCGCCTACTACACGGCTGCCAGGTATTCCAGTTTCACGATACTTCCGCAGAGTCCAGAATCCGGCAGGGCGGCTATCTCGACGACAACCGATATCTTCGACGGGATGCCGGGAACCTCGCTGCCTTTCTGTATAGGCTTCAGGAGACGAACGAGCCTTGTTACCGTCGAATTGTAGCGACCATTCGGCAGGTCACTCCGTTATTCGAGGCTTTCGATCTATCACCTGATGCGCTCAGCCCCCGTAACATTCTCCTAAATTGGCGGGAGCAAGGATCTGATTACCTTCTCGGCCCTCATCAACTCTCCGACGGCAGCCTGCGGGCGATGGCGCTCATTTCATTACTGCTTCAGCCGGAAGGAGAGCTTCCCGATGTGATCTTGATCGACGAGCCGGAGCTTGGCCTCCATCCCGCAGCTCTTCAGGTTTTAGCGTCATTGCTCCGCAGTGTCTCGGTTCATTCGCAAGTTATTGTTGCCACACAGTCCGTTCCACTCATCAACAGCTTCACGCCGTCAGATCTCGTGGTGGTCGAGCGCGGCGAAGACGGGACTACATTCCGGCGGCTCGACTCCGACAGCCTTCGCGAATGGCTTGACGAGTATACTCTCGGTGAGCTTTGGGAGAAGAATGTGATCGGTGGGAGACCGTAGCGTTGATTCGCCTCCACTTTGTAGTGGAAGGACAAACCGAGGAAGCATTTGTACGCGAAATTTTGAGACCGCATCTCTGGCCGCGTCAGATCTTCTCCGTGGCACGGTCCATGCGAGGGCTGATCCGGTACGCGAAGCTGAAGAACGATCTGCTTCGATGGATTCGGGAGGACAAGAACTCGGACGCCCGCTTTACTTCGATGGTGGACCTGTACCGGTTGCCGAGCGACTTTCCAGGACGCGATTCCGCTATGCGATTTCGCGATCCCTTCGCGCGGGTCCAATCGCTCGAAGAATCGTTTGGGGTTGACATCGGAGACCGGCGCTTCATTCCGCACATTCAGTTGCACGAATTTGAAGCCTTATTGTTCTCTGATCCCAACAGCTTTATCGTGCGGTTTTCAGAGCGAAGAGGACCGAATCCAGAAGCTGCATGAAGTGCGCGCCAGATTTCCGTCGCCAGAACACATCGACGACCAGGATGCTCCTTCGACGCGCATTCTCGCTGTTTTCCCGGATTACGACAAAGTCGCAATCGGGCCGCTGGTGGCAAACGCTATCGGTCTTCAACGGATTCGCGAGGAGTGCCGCCATTTTAGCGATTGGGTAGGCCGTCTCGAAGCGCTCTCCTAACCGCGCTGATAAGATAGGATTCTCAGCGCCTCATGATCCAGTCTCTTTTCGGCTCCGCTCCTCCCAGCGAACCCAACCTCCTCGACCGCCTGAAGGCCGGCATCCAGAAGACGCGGGCCGGGCTGATGGAGAAGCTCGAAGACGCCGTCAGCGGCCGCAAGGAAATCGACGCCGCGGTTCTGGACGAGCTGGAATACGCGCTCATCACCGCCGATATCGGAGCGAGCACGACCGCGGAAATCCTGGAGCGCCTTCGCCAGCGGGTCGACCGCCACCTGGTGGGAGATGCCGCTGAGTTGAAGGCTTTGATCCGCGAACATCTACTCGAAATCCTCCAGGCCGCCGAGCGCCCCATTCCCCACGTCGCCGAACCGCCAGCAGTGATTCTGGTGGTGGGCGTGAACGGAGTGGGGAAGACTACGTCGATCGGAAAACTCGCCCGCCTGATCCAGTCCGAGGGACGCAGCGTCCTGCTCTGCGCCGCGGACACGTTTCGCGCCGCCGCCATCGAGCAGCTCGAGATCTGGGCCCAGCGGACCGGGGTCGATCTGATCCGCCAGCAGCCCGGTTCCGACCCCAGCGCGGTGCTCTTCGACGCCCTGCAGGCGGCGCGCGCGCGCAAGACCGATTACGTAATCGTGGATACGGCCGGCCGGCTGCAGACGAAAACGAACCTGATGGCCGAGCTGGAGAAGATGCAGCGTACGGCCCGGCGCGTGATTCCCGACGCGCCGCACGAGGTGCTGCTGGTGATGGACGCCACCACCGGCCAGAACGGCCTGGAGCAGGCGCGCAAGTTCACCGAGACGTCGGGGGTGACGGGCATCGTCCTCACCAAGCTCGACGGGACGGCGAAAGGCGGCGTGGTGATCGCCATCGCCCGCGAGTTGAACATGCCCATCCGCTACGTGGGGATCGGCGAGAAAGTGGATGACCTGCTGCCGTTCGACGCGGAGCGTTTCATCGCCTCGCTGTTCGAGCCATGAACACCGAATACATGCGCGAAACGCTCGACCTGGCCCGCCAGGGACGGGCACAGGCCAGCCCGAATCCGCTGGTGGGCGCGGTGCTGGTGTCCGACGGCCAAGTTGTCGGTCGGGGGTTCCACACTTTCGCCGGACGCAAGCACGCGGAGATCGTGGCGTTGGAGGAGGCAGGTGACCGGGCGCGCGGTGCGACCCTCTACATCAACCTCGAGCCTTGCAGCCACGCC
>JBGPHB010000150.1:0-8037 GCA_041484155.1 Bryobacteraceae bacterium | reverse complement strand
GGGGGCGCCCGCTTTGTGGCGCCCCCCTCCCCCTCTGGTGGGGCCTGTGGCCCTGGTTTACACCGGTTTGTTACGGGGCCCCCCAAGTGGGGGCCCCCCACGTCGGGCTCCACGCTGGCCGCCTACTTGGCTGCTTTTTGCGTCCACAACTCCCAGGCGCGCTCATACCCGTCCTGCGGAGCCGCCTTCCGTGCTTCGTCCCCCTCCAGATAAGTGACTTTGCCACCCAGCAGAATCGCCTGGGCTTGCAGTTTGGCGTTCATGTTCATGTAGTAGGCCCTGCCGACCACGATGTGCAACGACGACCCCACGACCACTGCGCCATGCCCCCGCATCAGGGCCGCGGGCTTGTCGGCAAGCGTCTCGGCCAGCGCGTGCCCGAGCGCGGGAGTCCGGATCAGCATATCCGTTACACCGCCGGCCTTGCGAATCTCGAATACGGGTACGCCTTCGCCGAGAAACGCGGCCATGTGCGAGATCGGGAGCAGGGGCACGGTACTGGCTCCGAAAGGAATGACGTCCGGCGCATGACAGTGGACGATGGCCATCACGTCCGGCCTCGCTCGGTAGATCTCGCCGTGAATGAACCGCTCCGTGTACCCCGCGGATGGATCGCCCGTCACGGGTTTGCTGTCGAGGTCGTATTCCATGATGTCGGCGGCCGTAACCAGACCGGCCGCTATATGACGCGCCAGCAAATAGTGGTTGGGGTTACGGCTGTCGCGAACGCTCACGTGTCCATAGGCATCCACGACTCCTTCGTTGGCGAGGATCCGGTTCGCGACGACCAGATCACTGATCGAGGCCTGCGGCGTTTGAGCCAGGGCGGTCCACGCGCATGCGACGAAAAGTATGCGGGTCTTCATCTCACTTGGAGAGACGGGCTGGGAACGCAGAAGCGGTCAAAGGCGTCGGTCAGGAGCTGGGCGATTTGGGCGGGCTCGCGGCGCTCAATGTCGCTGCGATGAATCATATAGACCGGCTTGCCGTCTTGAAAAAGAGCGATGGAGGGAGAGGACGGCGGATAGTCGGACAGCAAGTTGCGCAGGTGCGCGACGGCGGCTTCGTCTCCGCCCGCGAAAACCGTGGCGGAGTTCGACGGGCGCACGTCGTGCTTGAGAGCCATGCCGACCGCGGGCCGGGCCCGGCCGGCAGCGCATCCGCAAACTGAGTTGACCACCATGAGTACGGTTCCGCTTCCGGGTGCGAGCAGGCGGTCCACGTCCGCGGGTGTGCGTGCCTCTTCCACGCCGTGGCGGGTAAGGTCCGTGCGCATGGGAATTAAGAATTGTTCGGGGTAAGCCATGATTGAATTCTAGCAGTGTGGATAGAGCGGATGATCCTACCCCGCCCTGACGGGCGGGGCTTGCGCGGCACAGGTACCCAAACGTCCAGAACCGGAGTACTGTTGCCGGCATTCGGGGGCGGTCCATATGCTGTACGGGCTGGGTTCCCGTGGAAACGAAGGCACAGAGCGCCGCTATCATACTGGTCGTGTTTGCGCTGTCGTTCTGCGTCCTTAAAGCGGAGCCGACGGTGGAAGAGTTGGTAGCTCAAGGCAAGTTCGCCGAGGCGCTGCCGATCCTTCAGGCGGCTCGTGACGCCGCGGATTCGGCGGGGCGCCAGGATGTCGAAGTCGCGGTGCTTCTGAACAACCTCGGCTCGGTGTACTGCGAGCTGGGGCGCCATCGAGACGCCCTCAAGGTCCTGGAGCGCTCGCTGGCGCTGCGCCGGGGCCTGGGCGATGTGGGCACGCACGATGTGGCCCGGACGCTCAACAACCTGGGCACTGTGTACATGAAGCTAAACCTGCTGAGCAAGGCGGAAGAGATGCTCACGCGCTCCGCCGCCGTGGAAGAACGCCTGAGCCGGGATGACGATGTGGGTGTTGCGAAGATCTGGATGAATCTCGGCCTGGTTTACCAGGCCGAACGGCGGTGGCGGGAGGCCGAGGATCTATTCCGCAAGACTCTGGCGGTTCGAGAACGCGAACTCGGGCCCGCGCACCGCGAGGTTGCAGCCACGCTGAACAGTCTCGGCGTGCTGCTACAGGATCAGAAGCGATTCGAAGAGGCCGAGCCGCTGCTCGATCGCGCTGCGCACATCTGGGAAACCGGGCTTGGACCGGAGCATCCGTTGGTGGCGGCGGGATTGCACAACCTGGCGGTTCTCTATACCAGTCTCGGGCGCGCGGAGGCCGCCGAGAAGTATTTCCGGCGCGCGATCCGGGTCGCTTCTGTGTCGTTACCGGCGGATCATCCGAATCTGGCGTCGTATATGAGCAGCTACGCCGTGCTGCTCCGGAAGCTCAACCGCAAGGACGAGGCCAAGGAGCTGGAGACATCCGCGAAGAGATCTCGCGAGCGTTACGCGCGCGCTAACTTGCTCGGGTATACAGTGGATGCACAGCAGTTGAAGCGACAGTAAAAACAAAGGTGTCTGTCCCCTTTGTTTCCTTTGTTTAGACGTCCCACTTTACGATTTTCAGGTCGAGTACGCAGATCGAGTAGATCACGGGCACGAGCAGCAGAGTGATGAAGGTTGCCGCGATCAGTCCTCCGATTTGGGCGTAGCACATGGGCTCCCATAGAGGGCCTCCGTGCAACGCCAGCGGGAAGAGCGCAATCACCGTGGCGCCCACGGTGATCAGGACAGGCCTGAGTCGCATGATGCCGGCGTCCAGCACTGCGACCTTGAACGGCTCGCCTTCCGCATGCTTCTCTTCGATGAAATCGAACAGAACGATGATGTGGCTGACGATCACGCCCACCAGGCTCACGATTCCCAGGAATCCCATAAAACCGAAGGGCGCCCCCATGATCCATAGCGCGGCCAGTGCGCCGACAGCTCCGTACGGCACGGCCGCGAACACGATCAACGGCTTGACGGCATTCTTGAATTGAAACGCGAGCGCCAAAAAGATGGCAATCACGGAGATTCCTAGAACGGCCGACAGCTCCCCGAATCCCTGCACTTGCTTTTCCTGCTCGCCGCCGACTTCCAGACGATAACCCGGGGGAAGGGAAGCGGCGAGCAAGTCTAGCTGTGGCTGGGCCGCTTTCATGATCTCCGACGCGAGCACGCCGTCCTGCGGCGCCGCCGAGATCGTGATCGTGCGGAACTGGTTGCGGCGGCGGATCACCTCGTCGCGGAGTGTGTAATCGACCCGCGAAATCTGCCGCAGCGGAACTTTCTGCGTACCCGTGCTGGAATAGACGTACAGGTTATTCACGTCATCGAGCTGGGCGCGTTCCTCCGCCCGCAAACGGGCCACCACGGGAATCTGTTTGTCCCCTTCGCGCAGGGACGTGAGCTCGTATCCATTCATGCCCGCGGCGGAAGCAGCGGCGACGTTCAGATTGGTGACGCCGGCCAGATTGGCCCGGTCCGGATCGATGGCGAGCTGGACGTTGAACCGGTCCTCGCCCCAGTCGTCGCGGACCCTGGCCGCTTTGGGAATGTTCATCAGGATCCGCTTCACGCGATCGGAAGCCGCGCGGATGGTATCGATGCTCTCGCCCGAGACACGGATCTGGACCGACAAACCCACGGCGTCGCCGGTTTCGAGTTGCCGGACGTCGATTCGCGCGCCCGGTACCTCGCGCGAGAGACGCAGTTGCAAGGGCGGCAGGAGATTCGGGGTGTCGTGCTTGTCCTGCAACAGCAGGACCACTTGCGCGTAGTTGGTGTGGCGCGACTCGGGGGAAAGCGAATACCAGAAGCGCGGCCCGCCGCCGCCCACGAAGGTATCGACCGCCTCGAGGGGGCGCTTCTCCTTGGCGGAGACCTCCTGGGCGATGCGCTCTACGATCTTCGCCGTCTCATTCGTCAGCGCGAACGGCGCGTCCTCCGGCAAGAAGATATCGACATACGCGAGCCGCGAAAGATCCTTTGGAAAAAACTGCTGCTTCAGTTGGGATCCAATGTAGCCTCCGGCCGCAAGGACGCCGAAGGACAGAATCAGCACCACCCAGCGATGCGCGATGGCAAATTGGCCGACGCGATAGTACGCCGACGCGAATCCATGACTCCGCCGTTCTTCGATACTCGGTTCGGCTTTGGGCCGGAGCAGATAATATCCCAGGAGCGGAATGAAGGTCATGGACGCGAGCCGCGAGGCGATCAGCGAACAGGCGATGACCACCGGCAGAGAGAACAGAAACTTTCCGGTGCTGCCGGATAAGAGCAGGAACGGCAGGTAGGCGACGATATTGGTCACCGTGGCGTACATGATGGCTTTGGCCAATTTCGTCGGGCCGAGCCAGGCTGCGACCGCGGGAGGATGCCCAATGGCAAGGTCCCGCTTAATGGCGTCCCCGGCGACCACGGGATCGTCGACCAGCAAACCGAGAGCGATGATGAGCGTCGCGATCGAAACCTGCTGGAGATCGATGCCGATGGAATACATCATGCCGAAGGTCATCAGCAATGTGATCGGAATGGACAGGGCCATCAAAAGGGCGGAGCGCCATTCCCAGAAGCCAATCAGAGACACCAGCACCACCAGCACGATGGCTTCATACAGGCTGTTCATGAACAGCTCGACGTTTTCCGCAACCTGCTCGGGTTGGTCGCTGGTGCGGGCGATCACCAGATCCTGGGGAAGCCGCGTTTTCAGGTCACTCAGGGTCGCGTCGACTGCTTTGGCGAAACGATCGATCTGCTGCCCGGCTCCCATTTGCACGCTCATGCTGATGGCCCGCGTGCGCTGCCAGTGTCCGCCGGCATCGCGCCAGCAGTAAAAACTGAGGTACTGGGGAGGGTTATCGTAGGCCCGGACCGTGTCGACGACGTCGCGGAGATAGAGCGGAGCGCCATACGGCGTCACCCCGATGGTCACGTCCCCGATCTCCTGTTCGTTTTGGAACTCGCCGGAGGGATTGATGGCCACACTCTTGCCGCTGAGGTCGAGTTGGCCGCCGGCCAGAGTGATGTTCCGCGCCCTCAAGATGTTTTGCAGGTTTTCAGGCTTGACGCCGTAGGAAGCCAGCCGCTCCTGGGAATAGTAGAGATAGACTTTTTCGTTCAGGATCCCAGCCCGCTTGATCTTCGCAACCAGAGGCGGGCCGTCCAGTTTGCGGGCCGTGGCGAGCAGAGCCTTTTCCATCGCAGCGGTGAAATCCTCGAGCTCGCGAGAGCTGTACTTTTCGCCGGCCGCGGGTTCCAGTCGGGCGCGCGTTTCAGACGGATCGCGGATGACCACGGGCTGCCAGGAATCGGGATGGATCGTGGACTCGCGGTAACGCGTCGCGATGAAGGTGCGAAGCGCCGCGAGGATGGTCTGGTCGTCCGCGGTGGTCTCCGCATCGATCCCGACAAATCCAGGTCCGCCCAGGCTGCGGACATCCTGGGCCGCCTTCAGCGATTTCACGTACTCCACGAATTGAGCCGTACCGAGCACCATCAGCCGCTTGTCTACCTTGGGGGGCAAACAGATGATGACCGAAACGCGATTCTTCGCTCCCCTGGGACGCACCGACTCGATGGCGCGCTGGATGGCGGCCGCTCTAAGATCGATTTCCGCGGCGTCCGCTTTGGGGCTGGCAACCGTCAGCAGCACGGTCGCGGTATCTCCGAAGTCGCGCTGGTAGTCAATGGGTCCGGCGCCGTCCGGAAGATTGCCGATCGCCGCCAGGCGCCCGCCGATGTCGTCAAGCGTCTGGCCGGTTTCCTTCAGTGCGTCCGAAAGGGTCAAGGTAACCACGGAAACGTTGGACCGGGAGACGGACTCGATGCGCGAGACGTTGGAGTTGGAAGCGACGGTCCTTTCAATCTCACGCGTGACCAGTTGCTCTACTTTCTCCGCGCTGGCCCCGGGCCATCTCGTACTCACCATGGCTTGCCTGGCGGGAATATCGGGATCCTTCCGTTGCGGCATCTTGAGATAACCGTACAAGCCCCAGAACACCGTGCCGATGAGCAAGACCCAGGAAATCTGAGGGTTTTCCACGAAGTAGCGCGAGGTGTTGTGAGTCTTGGCGACGATCTCGGAATCGGTCCGGCGAACCGGCTCGCTCATGGGATCACCTCCACTAATTCGCCGTCGTTGACGAGTGTCGCGCCCGTGCTGATCACCTGTTCGCCGGGTTTTACGCCGCTCACCGCAATGCGATCTCCGTAAGTCGCGCCGAGCGTCACGGTTTTGCGTTTGGCCTGCTTGCCTTCCACCACGAAGACGGCGAAGGCCAGGTTTCCCTCTTTGGCGCGAATCACCGCGTTGAGGGGAACCACCGCGACGGGTTGGGGTTTTGCCTGGCTCCCGAGGGACAGCGAGGCGACCATCCCCGGCCGCAGCAGACTTCCCTGGTTCGGGATCCGGACCTCCACCTGGAACAAACGTGTACTCGAATCGGCGACGGCCGCGATCGAGTCGACGATGCCTTCGAAGGCACGCTGCGGCAACACGTCGGCGAAGACGGAAAGTCTGGCGCCCGGCTTAAGCTGAATGACCACGCTATCGGGAACACCGAACGAGGCTTTAATGGAATTGACATCCGCCAGCACGAATGCCGAGGCAGCCGGGGATGCAAGGCCGCCGAGTTCCACGGAGCGCTGGACCACCGCGGCCGTGAACGGCGCCACCAGCGAGGTGTCCAGCAGTCCAAGATTCGCCGAGCCAAGCGCGGCCTCAGCGGTCTTCACGGCGGCCGCGGCGACTTGGATTTGGGACTGTGCGCTCTCCACCTGGGCCCTGGTGGAATCGAATTGCGCTTTCGCCGCGTCGTAGTCCGGCTTGGTCAACGCCTTGTCGCCGAACAAGGCGGTGGCGCGCTCATAGTCCTGAGCCGCCTTCATGGCCGCCGCTTGCGCCTGGGAAAGCTGCGCCCGGGCGGTTTGCTCGGTTTCGCGGGCTTGGGTGACCTGGCTGGTGGTTTGCGCCACCGGGAGTTCGTAGTCCTTGGTTCGAACACGAGCCAAGACGGTTCCCTGTTCAACCACGTCTCCGATATCGATGCTGCGAGTCTGGCCGTCCGCACCGCGGACCTGGTGAATGGCTTCGACAAACCCGCTGACCCTGAAGGCCAGCGTCACTTGCCGGTAAGGCCACATGGAGGCGGAGTAGCGGTCCCCGCCCCTGGGCGTGAACATCTCCACTGCCGAAACGTGCACTGGCGTGGGGGATTGATCCAGTTTCTGCGGCTGACGATTGCAGGAAACCAAGAGGAGTGTCAGCGGGACAACAGCAACTCGTTTCATTGATCCTCCCCAATCGCGTGCTCAAATTCGGCTCTGGCCGTCGAATATTTCGCAACGGACTGCTGATAGTCGGCGTTGGTCTGTTCGAGACTGGCTTGGGCCTGCAAGACATCCTTGAGCAGCGCGGATTGTACTTCGAACTTCTTCTTCATGACCCGCACATTCTCCAAAGCAGTCTGCTGGCTTAGCCGTGCAACGCGGAACTGCGAACGGGCCTGGAGGACCTGCCGGTACTTGTCGTTCACCTCAATGAGCACTTTGTTGCGGGCGTCCAGCTCCGTGTTTTGAGTCTGCTCGATGGCGCGCCGCTTCTCAACCGTCTCCTGCTTCTTGCGGCCCCAATCCCAAGGTTCCCAGGAAACGCTTACGCCGATGCTGGTGAATTGCGCGGGCAGGAAGGAGCTAAATGCGACGAGTCCGTAGGTATTGAACTCGGCGCTCACGTCGGGGATGTACTCGGATCGCTTCACTTTCAGGTCCTGTTGCGCATGCTCGAGGTTGATCCGCGCTTGCCGGATTTCCGGCCGTTGTTCAAGGGCCTGCCGGCGTGCCGCGGCGATGTCGGCCTGAAAATCCGGACCTTCAGCGGCGGCCTCGGTGACGGTGAAATCGGTGAGGACATCGCGCCCCAGGAGCTGGTTGAGCGTTTCCTTCTGGGTGGCCTCCTGATTCGATAGAGCCAGCTCGTTCTCCTCCGTTTTGGCGACGCGGGTCTGCGCTTCCAGGTGGTCCGCCTCAAGCGCCGTTTGTTTGGCGACGTAATCCGCCGTGAGCCGCTCCACCTCCTGATACAGTTTGAGTGTTTCGCGAACCGCCCGCAGCGAGCTCTCGATCTGCTGG
>JBGPHB010000149.1:0-8048 GCA_041484155.1 Bryobacteraceae bacterium | reverse complement strand
CCGTCGGCCTGCCGCTTTCATCCCACCTGCGCGGAGTACATGATGCAGGCAGTGGAATTGCACGGTGTTGCACGAGGAATCTGGATGGGACTTCGCCGCTTGTTGCGCTGCCACCCGTTTCATGACGGAGGCTTCGACCCGGTTCGGTAGCCCATATGAAGAAGGAAATGACAATGGAGGCGAGGCTGCTGATCGCCTTTGTACTGATGGGGCTGGTGCTGTTCGGCACTCAGTATTTCTATAAGCCCCCGCCTCCCGCCCAACCCGCCGCGGCCAAGACGGCGGCTGAGGGCCAAGCAGTCGTGGAAAAAACGGAACAGCCTGCGCCCCCGGCCGCTGCTCCAGTGGAAATGCCTGGCCAGATACAGGCAGGTACGGACGAGACGATCGCCATCGACACCGAGCTTTACCACGTCGAGTTCTCAAACCGCGGCGCAGTTGCGCGAAGCTGGGTTCTAAAGGCGTTCAAAGATAAACAAGGCAAGCCGCTCGAGTTGGTCAATCAAAAGGCGCTGGGCAAAATCCCGGCTCCCTTTGCGCTGGCCTTTAAGAATCAGCCGCCCAAGACCGATCCGAACGGAGCCCCGTTTCGCGTGGAGCATTTGGCCAGCGGTCTGGGCGTAGCTTTCGAGTTCTCCGATGGCCGTACGGATACCAAGAAATCGTTTACCTTCGTCAAGGACAGCTATCTGGTGCAGGTCACGTCGCAGGTAACCGAGAACGGCGTTCTGGTGCCGCATTCCCTCGAATGGCGCGGCGGATTCGGCGACCAGACAGTGCCGAACCCGGCGGCCACCGAGCATTCGCTGTCCTACGATCTGACGGCTTCAAAGCTGGTGATCAATGAGGCAAAGGCGGCCAAGAACGGTCCTGTATCCACCAGCGGCCAGTATTCCTTCGCCGGCCTCGAGGATAGCTTCTTCGCCGGAGTCTTTCTCCCGAGCAGCCGGTCGTCGGTGGAGCTGACTACTTTCAGCGATCCGGTACCCGACGCATCCGGTAAAGACGAGCAACGCGTCGGCGGGGGCGTGGGCGGCGACGGCCTCAATATTTTCGCACTGTACGTCGGCCCCAAGGACATCGATATTCTCCGCAAAGTGGACCCGAAACTCGAGCAACTGGTCGACTGGGGCTGGTTCGGGATCATCGCGAAGCCGCTCTTTCTGGCCCTGAACTGGACCGCCGACCATGTGGTGCACAACAACTATGGCTGGGCGATCATCCTGGTGACCGTGACGATCAACGTGGTGCTGTTCCCGCTGAGGCTCACCAGCATGAAGTCGTCCAAGAAGATGCAAACGCTGCAGCCGCAAATCGCCGCCATCAATGCAAAATACAAAAACCTTTCCCTGCGCGATCCAAAAAAGGCGGAGCAGAATCAGGAAGTGATGGAGCTGTACAAGAAGCATGGCGTCAATCCGGTGGGCGGATGTCTGCCGATGCTGATCCAGCTCCCGTTCCTCTATGCGTTTTACAAGGTTTTGTCGGTGACCATCGAGATGCGCGGCGCAAATTGGCTATGGGTTCCGGACCTGACCCAGCCAGAGACGCTCGCCATTCACGTGCTGCCCATCCTGCTGGTGATCACGCAATTCGTCCAGCAGAAAATGACGCCGACTCCGGGCGTGGACCCGACGCAGCAAAAAATGATGATGTTCATGCCACTCCTGTTCGGGTATATGTTTTACTTCGCCTCCGCGGGGCTGGTGTTATACTGGTTGACCGGCAACTTCATGGGTATCGGGCAGCAGTGGTTGCTGAACCGGGGCGCCCCGCCGCCGGCGGTTGTGGACGTGAAGCCGATCCCCAAGAAAAAGAGCAGGAACTGACTGTGTCCGAGAAAAAATACACGCTCACGGAAGCCGGACCACGGATTGAGCAGTTTCTCAACACAGTGTTCCGTCTTGCCGGATTCACATTGAAATATGCGGTCGCCGAGGGCGAGACGCCACACCCGGACTTCGAGAATCCGGACTTGATGGTCCGCTTCAGCGGCACAGACGTCGATCTCTTGCTGGCCAACAAAGCCGAGTTGCTGCTGGCGCTGGAACAGTTGACCATGGAGGCCTTGGGCATGCCGCCGGAGGAACACTCGCGGCTATGCTTCGACGCCAACGACCATCGCATCTTGCGCATCGAAGAACTGCGGATGAGCGCGCTCGCCGCCGCGGAGCGCGTCAAGAAATCCCGCATGCCCTTCCACTTCAGTCCCATGAACAGCCGCGAACGCCGCATCCTGCACCTGGCCTTGCGCGATGAGACGGAAGTGCGCAGCGAGAGCGTCGGTCTGGGTCCGATCCGGCAAGTGGTGGTGGTCCCCGCCGACATGAAGACGCTGCCCGAGCCGATTGTCCCGCCGCGTCCGCGCCCGGAAGGGGACCGCGACGATCGCGGGCCGCGCAGACCGTTCGGGCGAGACCGCCACAATGGGCCCCCGGGACGCGGGCGCGACCGTCGCCGGTTCTAAAAAGGGTTTGGCCACGAATGAACACGAATCTCCGCAGGCTGTGAAGAATTGACCGCGTACATTTCCGGGTTGCGGTGTGTGGGGCGGCCAGTCATGGCGGCGAGCCGGCCTCCAGGCCGGCTTTTTTTGTGGCGATGCAGCCGAAAACAGCCGGCAAGACTGCCCGCCCCACATGGTTGCGGCTATCCTGTTCTACGTTCATTAGTGTTCATTCGTGGCCTATAATGCAACTTCGCGACACGATCGCTGCTCTCTCCACGCCTCCTGGACGAGGCGGAATCGGGGTTGTACGCATCTCCGGTCCCGAAGCGCGCGCCTTCGCGGAAAAAATTCTTCGCTTTCAGGCCAGCTTCACGTGGCGGCCGTGGACGGCCGCTCTCGCTGAACTCCCCGACGCCGATCCACAGGTGGTGGTGACTTATTTCGCCGCGCCGCGCTCCTACACGGCGGAGGACGTCGTCGAAATTTCCTGCCATGGAGCACCCGTCGTACTGCGCCATGCGCTACAGCGCGCGTGCGAGGCCGGGGCACGCCTGGCTGAGCCGGGCGAATTCACTTTGCGGGCGTATCTGAACGGACGCATCGATTTGCCGCGGGCCGAAGCCGTGCGCGATCTGATTGAAGCCACCACGCTCTACCAGGCGCGCATCGCGGCACAACAGGCGCACGGTTCCGTCTCCCGGCGTCTGAAGCCGCTGAAAGAGCAATTGCTCGAGTTGATTGCCCTGTTGGAAGCCGGTATCGATTTCGCCGAAGACGACGTGAGTGTAGCTCCCGCCGCGGAGATTCTGCGGCGGCTGGAACCGATCATGGAAGGCGTCTCCGCGCTGATCGCCAGTTTCGCCTACTGGAAACTGGTGCATGACGGATTCACGCTGGCCATCGTCGGACGTCCCAACGTCGGCAAGAGCAGCTTGTTCAATCGCCTGCTCGATCAAGACCGCGCAATCGTCACGGACATTCCCGGCACCACGCGAGATCTGGTTTCGGAAACAGCCTCGCTCGATGGAATCCCGGTGAAATTCGTCGATACGGCGGGCATCCGGCAAGGACGAGACCTGGTGGAGAACCTGGGCATCGAACGCAGTTATCGGGCGATGGCGGATGCCGACTTGACGCTGGTGATCGTGGATCTCTCCACGCCGCTGGATGCGCAGGACCAAGAGCTCATTCGGCGCGCGCGGGAACAGGGGAAGTCCCTCGTTGCGGGGAATAAGGCGGATCTGCCACGCCGCGCCGACGCCGGGCTTCCCGTTTCCGCACTGACCGGCGAAGGAATGCCCGAGTTGAAGCGGCGTGTGGTGGAAACGCTCGCGCCGCGAGGCCGCCTGGAGCAGGACGGCGGGTTCATTACCAGCCTGAGGCACGAGCACCTGTTAAAGGAATCGCGCGAGGCGCTGGAGCAGACGCGGAGCGCCACCGTCCTCGGCATCCCGCACGAGATGCTGCTGCTCGATCTCTACGCCGGCTTGCGGCCGATCGACGCCATCACGGGAGCCACCACGGCCGACGACATCTTGAACCGGATTTTTTCGACATTCTGTATCGGCAAATAGATGTTGAATCTGGCGAACCGGGAAGAGCTTCGCGCGATGTTCCGTCTGGCGGCGCCCTTGGTCCTGGCCGAGGTCGGCTGGATGGCGATGGGCGTGGTGGACACGATGGTCGTCGGCCGCGTGGGCGCCGAGGCCCTCGGCGCAGTCAGCATCGGCGCCATGTTGTTCTACACGGCCGGAATTTTTGCCAGCGGTCTCCTGCTGGGGCTCGACACATTAGTTTCGCGATCCTTCGGCGCCGGCGACCCGGACGATTGCCGCCACTCGCTCATGAACGGCATCTGGCTGGGCTTGTTTCTGGTTCCGCCAGTGATGGTGTTGATCTGGGCCGCGATACCGCTCCTGGGAACGTTCGGCATCGATCCGGGAGTGCTGAGAGAGGCGCGGCCCTATCTCCGCGCACTCAATTGGAGCACGCTGCCGCTGCTCCTGTTCTTCGGCTTCCGCCGGTATTTGCAGGCCGTGAACGTGGTACGGCCGATCATGCTCACGCTGATCACTGCGAACCTGGTCAACCTCGCCGGGAACTGGGTGCTGGTTTTCGGCAACTTGGGAGCCCCGAGAATGGGCGCCGAGGGAGCCGGTTGGGCCACGTGCATTTCGCGTTTCTACATGATGCTGGTCCTGGGCGTGGTCGTCCTGAGACACGACCGGCAGTTGCTGCGTGCGTCCTGGACGCCCGACTTTCGCCGAATTCGAGAACTGCTCAGGTTAGGGTTGCCGGCGGCGATGCAAATCGGTTTGGAGACCGGTGTTTTTGCGACGGTGACGGTGCTGATCGGAAAGCTCGGCGCGGCGGCGCTAGCCGGACATCAGATCGCCCTGACCACGGTCAGCATGACGTTCATGTTGCCTCTGGGCATCAGTTCGGCAGCGGCGGTACGCGTAGGGCAGGCGATAGGACGTGGCGATCCCGCGGGCGCGGCTCGTTCAGGCTGGACCGCGCTCGCGCTGGGAGGAATCGTAATGTCGGCTGCCGCTCTGGCGCTGTTACTCATTCCGCAAGCCATCGCGCGGGTGTTCACACCGGATCGGGATGTGATCGTCGCCGGAGCAATGTTGCTGCGCGTGGCGGCTTTTTTTCAACTTTTCGATGGATTCCAGGTGGTCGCAACCGGCGCCCTCCGCGGCGCAGGCGACACGCGCACGCCGATGCTATGCCACTTTGCGGGCTATTGGGTGATTGGTTTGCCGCTGGGAGCGGTCCTCTGCTTTCCCTACGGACTCGGCGCGCCAGGACTGTGGATGGGGCTCTCGACGGGCTTGATTCTCATCGGAGTGGTGCTGGTAGGATTCTGGCGGCGAGCCGTGCGTCACCTGAGTTTCCCAGTGATCGGCGCGGTTTCGGAATGATACAATGAGCTGTTCCATCTTGAGCATGGCCAGGTAGCTCAGTTGGTAGAGCGCAGCCCTGAAAAGGCTGGCGTCGGCGGTTCGATTCCGTCCCTGGCCACCACATTCTAAAGGACTTAACTAGCAATCAGAAAACACGGGTTAATAATCGCGGGAACAATACGGGAACATTCAAGCCGTTCCCTGTGCTGGCTCCCGCCGTTCTCCTTCCACCAGTCTCCACATCTCCCGCGCCGTGCTACCCGTCTTGGCAATGTGACTGATAACCAGTTTCCAACCCGGATACCTGTCGATTTAACACTTTTAGCCCGGCTGATGCCGGCCGCTATTTCCGGCGCGAGCAGACCGTTATCCGCGGCCTCGGCAGCCAGCTTGCGAATTGCCGACATCCGAATGATGATCGACGAGGACCCTAGGCCACGGGCTTCGAGTGACACGCGCCACGCACTGACAGTCGCCTTTGTGAAACCCGGCCGCGGGGCTTGCTGGAACCAGTTGTAAAACTCCTCCAGCGCCATGTTGTACACGCTATCCAGCACCAGCGTCTTCAACTTCTGCCACTGCGCGATCTTTTCAACGGCAATCAAATCGTTCATTTTGAGATCCTGTTATTGGGCATTATCGGTAGCCATGTCGACACTACCTCTGAGAGGCGAGAGATATCAGCCACCTTGCCCCGCCGGGCTTGAATCAGTCACTATTTCCGGGCCGGACCAACCCGCGTACAACGAGATTACCGTGCAAGCCGTCGATCCGCCAATATAGAGGCGAGATGACCTCGGTTCTCTGGGCCCGTTGTTTCGTTCACGCCCAAACCGTGCTTTTCACCACGACCAAGGCTGAGCGCGTCGTGCGCCCGGTTCGTTTCTATCTTACCCTTACCGGGCTGCCCGCCGAACTCGCCGCCGTCGGTGATTTTGTCGCGCCCCAAGAAAAGTGCCATTGAGCGACCAACTCAGGCGAGATCGCGTTCGGGACTGTCTAGTGGATCGACGTGACCGTCACTCGCCCGCTGGCGGAGTGAGACCAGCAGGTCCTTCAGTCGTTCCTCAGATCCAGCGAGAAAGAATGCTTTTCGGATGATCCCAGGGACGCGGGTAGGATCACGCGCAGGCTCGTCGGCGTTACGTCGAGTCGCCCTCCCAACAAGCGGGCTCGCTCCTGCACTTCGGGGACGCCTGCAATAGTCTGCGCCGCCGCCAATTCTGCCAATTCAAGTACGAGGGAGTCCCTCTCGCGAGTGAGACGAACCACCTTCGGTCCTCCCGCGTCACCGTTCCGATTCGCCAGGCTTTCCTGAACGATGCGGAACAGCGTGATCTCGACCTCTTGAGGCAAGCGATCCATCCGATCCGGTAGGTCCAGATCCAGATTTCTCCCGGTGCGGCGCGAGTAATCGTCTGCGTAGACCCGCAGGGCTGTGACTAGACCCGCCTCGTCGAGCAGCGGCGGATACAACGCGCGAGCCAGATTGCGGATCTCGCGGATGCAGACCTGGGCCAAGGTAACGCTGTCGGCCAGCGCTCGGCGCGCACGCGGTTCAAGCTCGCCAGCCGACGCCGACAGTAACGACAAATTCATGTGGAGTGCCGCCATGTTCTGGCCCGTCGTGCCATGAAGTTCGCGCGCCAAGCGGCGCCGCTCCTGGTCCTGCATCCGCAGCAGGTACCCGGACGCAAGTGAGTCGGTTTCATTCAATTCGATACTTCGGCTAACCATTGTAACGAAAAGTCGCGTTATCCATCGTAGTGACAGTGAGCTCATCCGGTTTAGATCTTTTGTGGCGCGCACTTGCGTGCCACGTCGCTGAAGGGGACGCATCCATCCAGCAACCTAACGCGTCCGGAGAAAACGGCTTAAGCAGGAAATTCGTCTGCGCGTCAAAGGCGCCCGCCACGTATTCCAGGGTTCGTTTCTCGTCTTCCTGAGTCCAATGCGACCGGAGATATTCTTAACCGCGTACTACACCAGCCACTGGTTTACATCTGTGCTGAGCGTGCCGAGCCCGCGGCGTTTGCGACTCGTCGGGTGACCAGACGGTCGATTAGGGCGAATAGCTCTTCGGGCTTGATGGGTTTCGAGAAATACTCGGTGAATCCCTTTGCAATGTAATACTCCCGAAACGAGGCTGCGTCGGCCGTAACCGCAACGATCGGTATCCGCGCTCCGGTTTGTTCCTGGCGGCGAATTTCGGCGGTTGCTTCGACGCCATCCATTTCAGGCATGTGAATATCCATCAAGACGATATCAAAAGTCTGAATCTCTATTTCTCCCAAGGCCTCCCTGCCGTTGGAAACTGCAGTGACTTTATGGCCTCTCATCTCGAGCAGCTGTTTCAAGAAACTTCGGCTGATCTCATGGTCTTCGGCGATAAGAACGCGGACCGGGATGTGCGCTCCCTTCGCTTTCTCCATGTCGCCTGGGCGCGCCGATTCCTCGATGGCAACTTGCATGAAGCTGGCCGCCCAGTAAAACGAACTTCCCCGGCCCGGCTCGCTTTCCAGCCACATCCGTCCACCCATCAGATCGAGAATCCTCGACGAAATGGCCAGGCCCAGGCCGCTCCCGCCGTATTTTCGGCTAGTCGACGAGTCCGCCTGGCTGAATGGTTCAAAGATGGACCGATGCTTCACGGGTTCGATGCCAATGCCGGTATCGCGAACCATGAACTG
>JBGPHB010000148.1:0-8105 GCA_041484155.1 Bryobacteraceae bacterium | reverse complement strand
TGGAGTCGGTGCGGAAGATCTGTCCGGCCGGAATCTGCAACACTCGCGGGCTGATGGACTTCGCGCGTAAGGAACACGCCGGTTTTGTCATTGTCCGCAACCATGCGGAGACAATCGATGGGTTGCCTCTGGCACAGTTCGGACCATATGCCGTTCTCAAGGTTACCGAAGAGAACCCGATCGCGTCCGTGAATCCTTAGAGCGTATGACTCACCAGGGAAGACCTCTTATCTGCGTCGGACTCCCGGTATACAACGGGGAGAAATATGTTGCTCACGCAATCGACTCAGTTTTGCAACAAACCTACGCGAACTTCCATTTGGTGATCTCGGACAATTGCTCGACCGACGACACTGAAAGAATTTGCCGGGAGTACGCGGATAGAGATCCGCGGGTTACCTATCATCGCAACGCGCGAAATGTGGGTGCAATCCGGAACTTTGGCCAGGTAGCCGAATGGGCCACGAGCGAGTACTTCGCCTGGATCGCTCACGATGACATTTGGGCTCCGCGGTTTCTCGAGGCTTGCGCGGAGGCGCTGGATCGCGACCCCGATGTGGTGAGTACCTTTCCTGCCGTCCAGGTAATCGACCAGGAGGGGAGGTTTGTGGAGGACTTCACTATCGCGCACCGGTTCAACTCGCCTCACCTGCGGTTGCGGGTCCACGATGTGGTTTCACTGCGACACCATGCCTATGCCGCCTATGGCCTGTTCCGTATGAGTGTATTGCGGGTCATCCCGGTTCTACAGCCGTATGTGGATTCTGACCGCGTATTCATTCTGCGTCTGGCACTGCGCGGACGCATCCTCGAGCTTCCGGAACGCCTATTCCACTCGCGCGTCCATGGAGAGCGATATAGCAGCCTGTCCACAACGCCGCGGTTGCAGGTCAGTTGGTTTGATACATCGAAGAGCGTAGGGCTCTTCTTCCCCTTCTGGAGACTCTGGCGCGAGTATTTTCGGGCGGTTGCGCTCGCTCCCGTGTCCCTTCGCGAGAAGATCTCATGCCACTTGCAGGTGGCCTGGTGCCCTGTTCGGGCGCGCTGGTACCGGCGGCGGCTGAGATTCGATGTAACTCGCGCCGCCCGAGAGGTATGGCATGGAGGAGTGGCCGCACAGAAGCCTCTCCCCATCAGAGAGAAAGAATGATCCGTTACGAGGAAAGAACAAATGCAAAACATTAAAGTTGCCATTTTGGCCGGCGGCGTAGGCAGCCGCCTTTCAGAGGAGACTGAATCGAAACCGAAGCCCATGGTGGAGATCGGCGGCCGGCCGATTCTCTGGCACATCATGATGCATTACTCGCACTACGGCTTTAATGACTTCGTTCTTGCGCTGGGTTACAAGGGCGAGGTGATCAAGAAATATATCGTCGATTATTGCGCACTGAACAGTAATCTTGAGGTTAATGTCCGGACCGGCAAAGTATCCATGAACGGAGGTTACGCTCCGGACTGGAACGTGAAGCTGGTGGATACCGGCATCCTAACCCAGACCGGTGGCCGCATCAAGCGTCTGCGCGAGCATGTGGGCAACAACACCTTCATGCTGACCTGGGGCGATGGCGTATCGGACATCAATCTGAATGAACTGCTGGCATTCCACCGCGCGCATGGGAAGCTGGCCACGCTGACCGCGGTCCGGCCTCAGGCCCGCTTCGGGCATCTCGAACTGGAAGGGAACAGCGTCACGGAGTTCTCGGAAAAGCCCCAAACCAAGGAAGGCTGGATCAATGGCGCGTTTTTCGTCCTCGAGCCCGAAGTCTTCGACTACATCGAAGGAGACAAGACCCATTGGGAACGGGGGCCGCTGGAACGCCTCGCACAGGAAGGTCAGCTTATGGCGTATCGCCACCAGTCCTTCTGGCAATGCATGGACACCTTGCGCGACAAGAAAATGCTGGAGAAGCTGTGGGAGACCGATGCAGCGCCGTGGAAGACATGGGCTGAAGATCTCCACACGGAGGCGGCATTCGCCTGAGGAGGCATCATGCGCATTCTTTTAACCGGACACAAAGGATATATCGGCAGCGTCATGACGCCGATGCTGGTGGCCGCCGGACACCAGGTAATTGGAATGGACGCCGATCTGTATCAGAGGTGCACGTTTGGAGAGCCTCCGGCGGCGATTCCATTTCTCGAGAAAGATATCCGAGACGCGGAGCTGGCCGATTTCACAGGCATTGACGCGGTGGTCCATCTGGCGGGATTGTCGAACGATCCGTTGGGCGATCTGGACCCGGAATTGACGATGGACATTAACTATCGGGCGACGGTGCGGCTGGCGGAGCTCGCCCGGCGGGCTGGCGTTCGCCGTTTCGTGTTTTCGTCATCTTGCAGCACGTATGGAGCGGCCGGTGACGATCTGATCGACGAGACCGCCGCGATGAATCCGGTGACGCCGTATGGCCAGTCCAAGGTTCTCGCGGAGACGGAACTCGCCAAGCTCGCAACGGACAGCTTCAGTCCGACCTGCCTGCGAAGCGCGACCGCGTACGGCGTATCGCCCCTGCTCCGTTTTGACCTGGTGCTCAACAATCTGGCGGCCTGGGCGTTCAGCACGGGAAAGATCTACATCAAGAGCGATGGCACGCCGTGGCGTCCGGTGGTTCATATTGAAGACATTTCCCGAGCCTTTCTGGCCGTGCTGGAAGCGCCCCGCGAATTGACGCACAATCGGGCATTCAACGTGGGACGCAGCGAGGAGAATTATCGCATCCGGGAAATCGCGGAGATCGTCTCCCAGGTGATTCCCGATTGCGAGATCAGTTTCGCACCGGATGGCGGGCCCGATAAGCGCTGCTACCGCGTAGACTGCGGGCTCATTCTGCGAACCTTGCCCAGGTTCGTGCCCGCGTGGACCGTGCGTTCCGGTGCGGAGCAGTTGTACCGCGTGTTCCGCGAGACAGCCCTGACGGTTGAGGATTTTGAAGGCGCCCGCTACAAACGCATCGATCATATTCGACACCTGATTGCGTCCGGTATCCTCGAGGCCGATCTGCGTTGGGCGAAAGGCCGCCATGCCGCTGCCTGAGGGTTCTGCAATCGCCGTTCAGACCGAGCCGGCCGCCGGCCCGCCATGCCGCTCCTGCGGATTTAGCGGCGTGGTTCGGGTAATGTCGTTGGGGCGAACGCCGCTCGCCGATCGACTGCTCACGCGCGATCAGTTGAGTGAACCCGAGCCGGCGGCGGATCTCGATCTGGTCTTTTGCGAAGGCTGCTCTCTGGTGCAAATCTCGGAAACGGTCGCTCCCGAAATCTTATTTGGCGAGGATTATCCCTACTTCTCGTCGGTTTCGCCGGCGCTTCTGCGACACTCCCGGGAGAATGCGGAGGAACTGATCGAGACACGACGCCTGGGCCCCGAGAGTCTGGTGATCGAGCTGGCGAGCAACGACGGATATATGCTTCGCAACTTCCGCGATCGAGGAATCCCGGCGCTCGGAATCGATCCCGCGCGGGGCCCGGCGCAAGCCGCCATCGATTGCGGGATACCGACGCTGTGCGAATTTTTTGGCGTTCAGCTCGCCGGCAAACTGCGCGAGCAGGGCCGGCTCGCCGACGTGGTGATCGCCAATAATGTGCTCGCCCATGTCCCTGAGCTGAACGGTTTCGTGAGCGGCATACGGATCGTTCTCAAGGCTGGCGGCGTGGCCGTGATGGAGGTTCCGTATGTGGTCGATCTGGTGGAGCACTGCGAATTCGACACCATCTACCATCAGCACCTCTGCTACTTTTCGGTGACGGCCCTCGACCGGCTGTTCCGAAGGAACGGGATGTTCCTGAACGATATTCGCAGGGTGCCGATTCATGGCGGCTCGTTGCGGTTATTCGTGCAGCAGGAAGAATCCGTGAGCGCATCGGTCCGCGAGTTGCTGGCCCGGGAAGCGGAGGACGGGGTTCCCAACGCCGGCTGGTATGTGGACTTTGCGCAGCGCGTAGACGCGATTCGGGACCGCCTGCGATCGCTCCTCACTGGACTGCGTGCGGAGGGAAAAAGGATCGCCGGGTATGGCGCCGCCGCCAAAGCCACGACCATGCTCAGCTACTGCGGCATCGACGGATCCCTGTTGGACTACGTCGTCGATCTCAATGCGTTCAAACATGGGCGCTTTATGGGAGGGAACCGCCTGCCGATTCTGCCGGTGAGCCATTTGCTTTCAGACATGCCGGACTACGTTCTGGTGCTTGCCTGGAATTTCGCCGAGGAGATTCTCAAGCAGCAGAGCGAATACCGCGAACGCGGCGGCCGTTTCATCGTTCCGATCCCGGAACCGCGGATTGTCTGAGGTCAACTTCATGAGCATCGCCGCTACCGGACTTCCTTCCGTACACGAAACTGTCGCACTCTGGCGCCCGGTGGAGCACCCCTGCCCATCCTGCGCGAATCCGGAGATGAGCGTGTTTTATGAGGCTGGGAGCATGCCCGCTCACAGCGTTCTTTTGCTCCCTTCCCGCGAGGCGGCGCTGGCGTACCCGCGCGGGGAAATGGTACTGGGGTTCTGTAATGGGTGCGGGTTTGTCACGAATCTGAAATTCGATCCGGCGCTGAATGAGTACGGGTCCCGTTATGAGGAAACCCAAGGATTCTCGCCTACTTTTCGCGAATTTAATCGGGGCGTGGCGGAGCGGCTCATTCTTCGCCACGGCTTGCGCGGCCGGACGGTCCTTGAAATCGGCTGCGGAAAAGGGGAATTCCTGGCGCTCCTGTGCGAGCTGGGCGTAGGGCGAGGCATCGGCTTCGATCCCGCCTTTCTCGAGGACCGGCTACAGTCCAGCGCTCGCGACAGGCTCACTTTCGTGACCGAATTGTATTCAGAAAAGCACGCGAACGTGGAGGCCGATTTCATCTGCTGCAAGATGACGCTCGAACACATTCACGACACGGCGCGGCTGGTGAAAGCAGTGCGGCGGGCTATCGGAAATCGGGGCACGCGTACATTTTTCCAGGTACCAAACGCCCGCTATGTGCTCCGCGATCTGGCTTTCTGGGACGTCTATTACGAACACTGCTCGTACTTCAGCGCGGGGTCGCTTGCCCGTCTGTTTCGTAGTTGCGGGTTCCGGGTTCTGGATGTGGCGGTCGAATATGGCGGCCAATATCTGACCATTGACGCCGCTCCGGATGAGGACGCTTCTACGGCGTGCGCTTCCGCCGCGGAAGAGGCCGTCGCGGAGGTTCGCGCCGACGCCGAGTACTTTGCGGCGAGCGTGCCGGCCAGCATCGCGCGATGGCGAGCGATGCTCGCGGAAATGGCGGGGGCCGGAACGCGCGTGGTGCTGTGGGGTGGTGGGTCGAAGGCAGTGGCATTTCTGAACACGCTGGATATACGGCGTGAGGTTGAATACGCAGTGGATATCAATCCCTTCAAGGCCGGGACGTTCCTGGCCGGTACTGGACAACAGGTGGTTCCTCCCGAGTTCCTCAAGGAATTCCGTCCTGGCGTCGTGGTTCTCATGAATCCGATCTACCGCCAAGAAGTGGAGCAGACTCTCGAGCACATGAACGTGGCTGCCCGAGTGATTACCGTTCTAGACGTAAGGCCGGCCGGAGCTGCGTCCAGCCGCGATCGTTTGCAATCAGTATAGATCGCCGACACTCAACGGCAGGAAGATCTCGAACAAAGGCACGTATGGAACACAACGAATACGAGAACATGTATCAACTGGAGGACTTCTACTGGTGGTTTGTCGCCCGCCGATGGCTGGTGCGGGATTTGTTGGCTGGGATTCTCCGGCCGTCCCCAGAGAACCTGATCGTGGATGTCGGCTGCGGCACCGGTGCGAACCAGCGGGTGCTGTCGAAGTACGGAACCGTGCTTTCGATCGATGCTTCGGTGGAGGCGCTACGATTTTGCTCCAGCCGCGGGATGGACCATCTGCTGGCCTGCAACGCGCAGGAGATTCCGCTCCGGACGGGCTCCGCGGATGCCATTACCGCGCTGGATTGCCTGGAGCACGTGGATGACGACCTGATGGCATTCTCAGAGATGTATCGCATCCTGAAGCCCGGCGGCGTCCTGCTGCTGACCGTTCCCGCGTACGGCTTTCTGTGGAGCGAGCACGACGAAGCGCTGCATCACCGCCGCCGCTACGGACCCTGGGAACTCGGGAATAAGATGAAAGCCGCCGGATTTGAGCTGGCGCGCGAGAGCTTCTTTATTACGGCGATGTTCTTTCCGATTTTGCTCTTGCGCGTATTTCAGAACATGGTTAAGCAGCACGTGCGCCCGGCCACCACGCATATCATACTGCCGCGATGGCTCAACTCGATGTTAATCGGAAGTCTCGCGGTGGAACGCTTTCTGTGTTGCCATGGCCTCAATTTACCGTTTGGAGTTACCCTCATGGCCATTGGCCGCAAGCCCGTCAATGCGGCGCTCGAAAGTATCCTCGAGAAAGAACTGCAAGACAGCGTAAGGCCTGGCTCGCTGGCCCGCACCATGAGCGCTGGCTGATCTGGTTTCATGAAGTCCAAGAACTTTGACCGGTTGGACATTCTGGCGGCGGTTTGCGTCCTGGCGTCGTTCTTAGCCGTGGCGAACCTCCCGTTCACGGCGAAGCGGTTCGGCGATGTGGATATCTACACCGACGCCAAGACGTTTGCCGGAGCCATCCGTGGGGATGCGCCTTGGAGCAGCGTGGGGCTGAACCGATTGCCGTTTACAACGCTCTACTATGCCGTTCCGTATGTGCTGGTGCCGGCCGGATCGCCGGATGATCGGTATTGGAAGGCTTCGGTCGCCTGGACATTGCCGTGGATCGCCGTATCGCTGCTGTTAATCCGCAGGGTGGCCCGGTACATGTGCGGAGAGATGGCCGGCCGGACGGCGATCGGCCTGATGTTGCTCTCGCCGTTCGTGGTGTATTATGCGCTCGGAATTACGGCGGACGCCCCGGCGTGGGTCACCACTACCGTGTTTCTATCCGGCTGGTCACAATGGGAGCAACGCCCCAGCGCCCGAGCGTTCGGGCTCGCCGTCCTGGGTTTGGCCGCCATGGTTCTGTGCCGCCCGAATTCGTTACTGGTGTTGGCCTGTGGAATCGGCTGTGGCCTGCTACTTTTGCGCAAGCGCCGCGCGCAGGCGCTTTTCGCGCTCGGCTGCGGCATCGTAGTGCTCGCGATCACTCTGGCGGTGGGCGTTGCGGAATCGCGCCTGCGTGATCCCGCGAAGGCGAGGCCGGCTCTCGAAAACCTGGCGCATGTCGCGTTTCATGGCAGCTTTCAATTTCGAGATGAACCGTGGGACTGGCGCTTCTGGGATGACGATACGCGCCGAGGCAGCGTGGACTACGCGCATTGGGTAGAACAACGCACCGCCCTCAAGCAGGCCGCCGAGCGCACGGGACAGCTGGTCTCGCGTTTACAACTTCAGTGGATCGCGCGCGACTACGCCGAACATCCTAGGCTGCGTCTGCGGATCGCGCTCATCCGCATCCTGGCGTTCCATGTGAGCCTGGTCAACTCCGTCCAGCCGAAGGAGTTTCATATCGGCCCGCTCCGCGGCCGGGTGGCGTGGGTCTTCTTCCATGTCCTGGTAAATATGTCGACGTTCGTATTGATCGCAGGGGCGCTGTGGTTCCTGATCTCGCGACGCCGTGAATTCCTGTCCCTATGGGTTCTGTGGGCGCCGTGGATCGCGCTGCTCATCTTCCATGCGCTCACCTATGTTGAACCCAGGTACCTGATGCCTGCGCGTCCCGCTCTGGCGATCATGGCGGGCTGCGCCTTCGCCCCATTGGTGCAGCGTGTCGCCAAGCATAAGTTCAGACGTGAACGGCACACTGAGACGCCGGCCGCGACAGCCGCCGCGCGTCGAGCGCCGCTGGCGGATCCAGGGTAATGATGAGCGACCGTAACGACGCATCGAGCCAGGTCAAGCCGCCCTTCCAGCGTTGGCTGATTCTCACGCAGTACTACGCTCCCGAACCCGGCGCTCCACAGGTTCGTTTGCGGGCCATGGCGAAAGAACTGCTCCGCCACGAGTGCGACGTGGAGGTACTGACGGCGCTGCCCAATTACCCGGACGGAGCCATTCTCCCGGCCTACCGGGGAAAGATGTTCGCACGTGAGCAGATCGACGGTGTGCCGGTGCATCGGCAAT
>JBGPHB010000147.1:0-8115 GCA_041484155.1 Bryobacteraceae bacterium | reverse complement strand
CTGCAAATAGTAGTGCGCCCAGCCGGGGTGCCCGTCACCGAGGCCCATGTAGTGCGTGCCTTGACCGCCGCCACCGTGGACCAGCACGACGGGATAGGGATGCTTGACCTCGGCCGGCGTCAGATACTGGACGTACATCTGCCCGGTGACGATGTTGCCGTAGGGCATCTTCTTCTGTTCTGTTCCGACCCAGAAGTAGCCCTGGTCGGCGAGCTTCAGCGCCACGGCTTGCGCGCTCTTCGGTTTGCTTGACGCTTTAGCTCCGGCGTTGACGTTCTTGTCGATCCAGTTGAGAATCGGCTGCAACGCCTCGCGATTGTTCTTTTCGCCCATCATCAGGTGGCCGTTGCCACGGACGCCGTGGTCTTTCAGCCGCAACTCCTCGGCGGTGCATCCGGCTTGTTTGAGGAACGCCAGCGCGCCTGGACTGCCCGGCGAGAAGAACGACGCCTCGGCGGTCATGAGGACGATGGGAATCCCCTTCAAGTTTTTCAGTTTGTGGGCGGGCTCCTCTTGCAACATGTAGGGACCGACGCCGGGCTCGGGAGACGGGACCTGCTTGGTTTTGAACTCAGCGGGATCTTTGACGGGCGGGTCGTAGGCAAACGGAATGTTGCCGAGTCCCCAGCGGTTTCCCTGGGCAAACGGCGCGCCGGCGCCTTCGACGACGACGATCCCTTTGACCAGGCTGGGGCGCACTTCGGCGACCAGATAGCCAAAGGGTCCGCCGGCGGAGTGCGTCATGATGATGGCGGGCCCGATCTTGTCGAGCAGAGCCGCGCCGCGCTCGCGCCAGACGGTTTGGGTGATCTCCTGGCTGGCGACGAAGGAACCTCCCTGGGACGCGACCAACTGTGCCAGCTCCGGCGCGCCGACCGCGCCCGTGCCCGGCCACTGATTGTGCAGCTTGGCGAGTTCGCCCGCTGGTCCCTGAGCTGTTTTGGCTCGCTGCGGCGTGAACAGGCTGGAGATCTGGTCGAGGGTGATGTTCTGCGCCGGGAAGGGGCCGTCGAGGTCGGGGTGGAACGGCGAGCGGCCATGGCCGGGGCGGTCGACGACGTAGACCTTGTAGCCCTCCTGAAGGAGGTGAGTGGCCCAGCCAGGACGGCCGTCCGGGGTGCCCATCCAGTCGAGGCCTTGCCCACCGCCCCCGTGCACTAGCACGATCGGGTAGGGATGCTTGACCTCGGCGGGGATCTGGTATTCGACGTACATTTGCTTGCCGTTGACCACCGCGCCGCGGGCGAGTTCGACGCGTTCGACGCCGACCCAGAAGAAGCTCCACTCGGCGATGTCGAGCATCGCGGGTTTGACGCCTTGTGCTGCCGCGGGGGTAGTCACTAGGGCGTTCAGGGCGGGCAGGGCGAGGGCCCCGACGGTCATGAAATCGCGGCGGTTTAGGGTGGTTTCGGGTTTTTCAATGGAGGGGGTAGGGTTTGAGGTTGAATGAGTCGGCATTGGATTGATTATAGATATCACGTTCTGGGGCTGGAGTCCAGGACTAGGCCACGGTCCGGGCGTAAAGCTCCGTAAGAATCTCCTACAACAAAACGAACCCACGGTTTCACGTAGAATCAACGTCTTACGGAGATGGGGTTCATACTTTCGGAAGAACCACAACGAGCCGCAGCGTGATCGGACTGTGGGTTCCATTACCAGAGATCGCACGAGGGAGACGGTGGCACGGTGCGGAGCCGGGGGCAAATGACTGAAGGGCTAGCGGGCAAAGGGGTCATGGGAGGCGTGATGACGGGGCGGGCCTTGGGAATTGCGGACGGACAGAGCCGTACTTACTCGATGTCGGCCCCTCGCATTGTCGGGTCCTACAGAGAAGGAGCCTGGCTCTGTTGGAGTACCCACAAGCCGCCTGGTTTCTTGCGGCATGCGCGGTAGAGCTCAAATACGCTAACAGACGAGAATCCAACTCTCGTTGGGCCGGGGTCGTACAGTCGCACAGTGCTGGAACAATCAAAGACGACGCAGGAGTGTCCCTGTTCACCTTGAACGGAGTGTCCGAACAGCGCGTTGTAGTCGAAGCCGACGATTGGGAATCGTCCGGCGCGGGCAAACCCGACGAGTTTTTCTTCGAACTCCCAGTCCTGGAAGAGCGATATGGAGTGAAACATCACGCTCAAAGGAATTCCTGCTAGACTGAAAAAGTCATTGAGCCGCTGGGCATCCGGCTCGATGCCCCACGTGCGAGGGTCAGGGTCAACCCTTATCTTCGTCACCCCGCGCGCAATCAGCTGCGACGCATCCAATTCGGAGGGTACAGTAACACCGAGCTGATTCGCGACAACAACCTGATCTACCACCGGTCCGCCGAGCTGTTCCACTGCAATCTCAACGCAGGCAGCAAAGCACAAATGTTCCTTTGCTACGGTCATCCGGCTAGGCGTTCCTCATAAAGAGTCTTTACGACACACAGGCCGTGCCGCCCGGCGGGATCGAGGTGATTTCCGGCTGCGTCAGACACCCGAGCGTTTTCGCGGGCCACATGATTGTTCTCAGTTAGTGTAACCAACTGAAAGCCCGCGTTGGACCTTGTTTGCAGGCGGATCGACCTTGCGTCCAGATGTTCGTATTAATCTCGACGACAACCGGCTCGATGTTGCGCACGGCTCGGATCTGGGATCAACGCGGATAGTTCGTTTTGCGATGTGTCAATGCAGAACTATTTAGCACGCGAGGCGCGGATTGCCCTACTTGCCGCCGTTGCGGTGTTGTAGCGTGCGTGCCTGTGAAGTCGGACGATGCAGGTGGGAATCGTATACTATCTGCGACCACGTCTCAAGGTGTTCATAAGTCTCTTGTAAGACGTTGATCAATGCCCACGTCCCTCGCATCTTGTGCGTTTCGCGCACGGTTACTTCCGACGAGGTGCTGTAGATCTCGAAGAAGACGCCTAGATGTACGCGCCCCACGTCGGTTGTATCGTCATTGATGAGACCTATGAAGCGCTCTTGATAGCCAGTGCCAATATGAAGTTCCTCGTTGAGCTCGCGCGTTAGCCCATCGTGGATGACATCGATACTTGGCGCGCCCTCGGAGGGGTTGATGTGCCCCCCAACGCCAATCGAGAACTTGTGGTGCAGCCGCTGCTCGCTCTGCGTGCGTTGTCGTTGCAATAAGAAATACGAATCCCCGTGACGAATGACGGCGTACGGGATAATCTGTTTATGGCTGGGATCAGCTTCGGCAGTCGACCTGTCCACGAAGACGCCACACCGTTCAACGATCGTTGTTAGTCGATCAGCCCCTTCCGTGATGAGTCCTTTGTCGGTATACGTTACGCGGTCCCAAAGACACGCCACGGGCACAACAAGTACCTTCTCTGCGTTCATAATCCTCGCCTCATACCGTAAAGGAAAGGGGTGCCAACAGTCTAGTCCACAGCACGTTTTATCCACAGCGTGTCAGCCCAGGGTTGCTGCCAACGGGCTGATTCTGCAAGTCCAGAAAACTGAGGACAATTCAGGTCCGTTATTCTGTGGACGCAGTGGAAAAAACAATCGTTCCAGCAAATGTTGTTCGCACTGCCTGACAGTTGGCATAGCGGGCCTAAAACGGAATGCCAGGGCCGGGTGTGCAGCCTGCAAGCGCAGGTTGCGTCTCGTCTCCCCATTCGCGTGGCATTTTGCAGTTCTCTAGCCCTTGCAGTTCTTCAGCTTTCTCGTGCAGAATCCAGGCGTTTCTCGAGGTTGCACTTTCAACCTCCGTCGTCTCGCTTATCATTTATTGTGCCACGGTACGCGTTCCTCTAGTCGTCGGCCAAGTATGATCGCATGGTCGCGTTCAGTGGCAGCAGGCGGCCGCGTGGGCGTTCCGACAAATCAAGTGTGAGAACTGCGTCGGCTCAACGAAGCGCTCGCTCCATTCCATCCAAGGTCGAGAGGTTTTCCCGATGGCCGCCCGTTCGCCTCGTGTGAATGGGCAGAACATCGAAGTATTGCGGATTTATCACGGCGCTCGGGATCGGCCCTGAGAGGCGAAACTGACGGCGCCGCAGATCGCACATGCCCGCGAACTGATCGGCAAGGGCGAGACCCGCCACCATATGAGTCCGAACGACCCTAACGCCGGTGAATCGCCTCGATGGCCAACTTCGGCTCGTGGCCGATGATTCGCAGTAGGGCCACTGCCGGGCCAGTGGGCCGACGACGATCCTGTTCCCAGTTTTGCAGGGTCTTCACGCTGACACCGATCAGGTGTGCAAACTCCGATTGCGAAAGACTGGTCTTTTCGCGAACTGTCTTCACCTGCGGCGAGCCCACCGTGAATCGGCGCGCAGCCTTGTCCTCACCCCGCAGAATCGCGCCGCCTTCCTTGACACTCTGCAAGAGCTGATCAAACGTTTTCTGTTTCATTGCCGAACTCCTCCTTCACCGTTTTGGCCAACTGTGAAACCTGCCTGGGACTCAGATCCGCCATCACGTTTTTTGGATATGCGCAAAGCAACAGGATCAGATCTTTGCGGACGGCCCAATAGTAGATCACCCGAGCGCCACCCCTTTTGCCACGGCCGGGCAAACCGATCCGGACCTTGCGAATCCCACCGCTTCCTTTGATTCGCACGCCGAGTTCCGGATTTGCCGCGATCCGTGATTGAAATTCCCCGTAGTCATCGTCAGCGAGGAGAGCTTTGATTTGCCGAGTGAATGTGGGGGTTTCAATCAGTTCCACTCAACATCGATTATCCGCCAATGGCGTATAGTCGTCAAGTGACCGAGGTTGAGTGAAACGGGGTCACGGTTTCCCGTGGTTTATCCAGGTGACAACGATCCACGCGAAACGAGCCGGCCGGGAGAGGAATCCCGAGAAATGTTACGCGTTCTTACGAAGCCATGAGGGAGAATAGCCTGCTATCAAAGTTGAGCGGCTCGGTCCATACGATCGTGGCGTCAAATCCATCTCCTTCCGGTAACAGTACGAAGTTGTATTCGCGCGGTACGATGACGGATGCTACGCGGAGCACAGGACAGCCGTAAAAGGAAGCCTGGAACCGATCCATCGTGAGGCGGTTTATGCCGGCCAGATGCTGTCTGGCTGTCGAGAAACGCGCCGACCTGCGAGGCGAATCGCCATGACCACATAGTCGTTGGGCACCTCCGACTTATCGACATGAACGAGTATCTCCAGGACAGCCAGCGCAATGCTCTGCGATGCGTAAACTGCCGGAATGCCCGGAGGATTGAATCGTCCGCCGTAAAGGCGGGCACCTTCGCCGGATAGATCGGCGTACTCACGCCGCACCACCCGGAAGCACATCACACGTAGACACCGTGGTCGATCCGAACTAGCTCTGCCTCAACGTTAACGGGGTCCGTCCGCATGACCTGTGATGGCGTCTTGCCGCAAAACAACGGATTTGGACGATTCATCCAGTGTTGCGCTTTTTCAATAGATCCGAATGTGGCCAGTGCGTGTACGACGATCGACTCTCGTGAGATCCTCTTACCCGAACGGGCCATCGGGTCATGCTGCCGATCGACTCCACGGTCTTGGTTCACCAGGTCCCTCAATTCCTTCTCTAGACGAGGAGGCGCGGCCTTGAGAAGCACGTTCCCCCGCTGGCCGTTCTTCGCACGAGGCACTTTACCGATTCCAACAGGGACTTTGCCTACGTGAATACGAGATTTTTCGCCGCGACTCACCTGCTCCTAGCGTAACAAACCCAAGGGAACGGCCCCTGCCACTCCAGGAGCCGGTCATCTTGCTTCCGACATTCGGGAGCAAAATTCAACGCGCGGCATGCGCCGACACGAAGCGGACGTCAGGCTTATGTCGATGAGGTCCCGCACGAATCAACTAGCGAGGAACTTCGCGTCCCTGGGCAAGACTGGCGGCGAAGGCAAGAGCCTCCCGGATGTCTTGCTCCTCAAGGTAGGGAAAATCCGCCAATAGATCTTCGACTTTGCGGCCCGCGGCAAACGATTCCACGATCATGCCGACGGTTACGCGCATTCCTCGGATGCAGGGTTTGCCGCCCGTCACGTCCGGGTCGATCGTAATGCGGCGAAGTTCCTGCACGTGCTCATGATTCGCGCATCCGCCCCGCGGCTTTGCCCGTCTGAAGCGTCCGAAGCACACCGCTGGAAAACGGGGCAAAAGGGTACAGGCACGAATTTCGCAAATACGGCGAAATTCAAGCCAGTCCCCCTTTTGCGCATCTGGACAATCATTGATCTACGTATTTGGATCTGACCGATTCGATAGTCCTGAATTCCTGTTTCAGCAAGTAGCGCTAAGATTGAGGCATGAAGACGCTTCGCCCGCTGACACCGGAGCAATTGGCGCTACGCCGGCCGAACGGGCGAGAAAACTGGAACTCGCCTCCATGTCACTGGAACAAGTGCGTGGAGCCGCGCGCCGGCGTTCCTAATGCAATTCGAGAAAGCGGTCCAAGCGCTGTGCGACGCGGGCGTCGATTTCGTTGTCATCGGCGGCCTTTCAGCCACCCTCCATGGCAGCGCACGAGTGACCTACGATTTGGACATTTGCTACTCCCGGGCCTCCGCCAACCTGCGCCGACTCACCGAAGCGCTCGCTCCATTCCATCCAGGGCCGAGGGGCTTTCCCGAAGGCCTCCCCTTCGTTTGGGATGAAGACTCTCTCGTCTTGCTTATCATTTATTGTGCCACGGTAAGCGTCCCTCTCGTCGTAGTGGTATTCTTGCTTTCCGAGGTCGCCACTCTGACAAGTTCGTTCAGTGGCAGGTTCCTATCGATCAGAAGGCGCACGAATCAACTAGCGAGATGAACTTCGCGGCCCTCGGCCAGACTGGCGGCGAAGGCAAGAGCTTCCCGGATGTCTTGCTCTTCAATGTACGGAAAATCTGCCTATAGATCTCGACCGTGCGGCCGGCGGCTTTGCCCGTCTGAAGCACACGGTTGGAAACGGGGTAAAAGGGGTGCAGGCCGACCCAAAAGAAGCTCCACTCGGCGATATCGAGCATCGCGGGTTTCGAATCATGCGCAGTTACTTCTGACGCGCGTCATGATCGGGCGAGCATGGGACTTGCGGATAAACCACAGGCGCCCTTACGCGGAGGCGCATTACAACTCCGATAGCTCTTTAAATTGTCCATCGCTATCGCCTAGTTTCTCGGCCGGAACCCCGAGCTTGTTCAGCAAGGTCAACTGAAGATTCGTCAGGGGCGTGTGTTCCGGATAGACGATGTGGCGGCCGCCCTTGAGCGCCCCGGCGCCTCCGCCCAAAAGCAGGGTTGGCAACGGACCGTGCGTGTGCCGGTCGCTGTTGCTGATCCCTGCGCCATAGAGAAGGATGACATGATCGAGCAGCGACCCATCGCCATCCTGCGTATTTCTTAGTTTTTCCAAATACTCGGCGAACAACGCAATATGATGCCGCTGAATGCGGGCGCACTTCTCCATTTTCGCCGGGTCGTTCTGATGGTGCGTCACTGAATGATGTGGTTCAGGGACCCCAATCTGCGGATAGGGTTTGCCCGTCTGCTCGCGGCCGTACATGAAGGTGACCACTCTGGTCAGGTCAGATTGATAGGCCAGGAGTTGCAAATCATATAACAGCCGGACGTGTTGATCGAACCCGTCCGGAATCCCGGCGGGCCGGGCGATCTCGGGCGCCTCTTTGGCGCTCTGTTCTTCCGCTTTTTGGATTCGCCGTTCGACGTCGCGAAGGGACGCGAGATAGTCATCCACCTTCCGGTTGTCGGCCCGGCCGAGCTTCTTTTGGAGTTGATTCACGCGATCGCCGACCGAATCGAGAAGGCTCCGATCCTGGCTGAGACGGGCGGCGCGCACGCGCGGGTCCGTGCTATCGCTTGAGCCAAACATCCGTTCGAAGAGCACGCGTGGATTGTTCTCGGCCATGAGCGGGAGCGTCGGCGTAAGCCAGGAGAGCGTGCTGCTGTACGCGCAACTGTAGCCCAGATCGCAGTCTCCCACGAGACTGTTGTCGTCCGCGGTCAGTTGCAGCGAGGAGAGCTGAGTGTCTCGCTCGAATGCCTTCGCGGCAACCTGGTCCATCGAGATCCCATTCTCGACGGCGCTGTCCGACTTTTTCACATGCACACCGGTCAGATAGGTCCCGGAAGCTCGCGAGTGGTCGCCGCCGCCGTCGCCGAGCGCCTCG
>JBGPHB010000146.1:0-8118 GCA_041484155.1 Bryobacteraceae bacterium | reverse complement strand
CGCTCGCATAGGATCACCTGCGGGTTGCCGTGCGCCACCACGTACTCGGCCGACATCAGCAGTTCCTTCACCGTCGAGCTCATGCCGCGTTTGAGCAGCACCGGACGGCCGCACTTACCAAGCGTCTTCAGCAGAGCGAAGTTTTGCATGTTGCGGGCGCCGATTTGCAGGATGTCGGCGTACTCGGCCACCAGGTCCACGTCGCGGTCGCTCATCACCTCGGTGATAATGCCGAGGCCGGTGGCGCGCCGCGCTTTGTCCAGGAGCTTAAGCCCCTCGACTTCGAGTCCCTGAAAATCGTAAGGAGAGGTCCGCGGCTTGAACGCGCCTCCGCGCAGGAGTTTGGCGCCGGCGCGCGCCACGATTTCCGCCGAATCCAGAATCTGACGCTCGCTCTCTACCGAGCACGGGCCCGCCATCACGACGAACTCGCTGCCGCCCCCGATGGTGGCACCGCGAACGACGATTTCCGTCTTGGTGGGGCGGAACTCGCGGCTCACGAACTTGTACGGCGCGGAGATGCGCACCGCTTTTTCCACTCCCGGCATGGCTTCCAGCGATTCCAGGCACGCGGTCACGTCGCCCAGGCCCACCACGCCGATCACGACGCGCTCCTCGCCGTCGATGGAGTGGACCTTGTACCCGAACTCTTCCACTCGGGCGCGAACGTTTTCAACCTCTTCTTTGCTGGCATGCAGTCGCATCGAGATGATCATCCGTGGTCTCCAGAAATGCAAAAGACCCACTCTCTCGAGTGGGTCGGTTCTTTCTATCTGCGCGCTCAGTCCAACACCACTCGGAATTCAGGTGGTAAAGTACCACCAAAATCGAAACGAGTTGGCACGGCCGGACCGCATAAAACAAAAGTGTAGCACAGACTCCGCAAAAAGGGGACTGGCTGAATTTCGCCGCTTTTGCGAAATTCGTGCCTGTCCCCTTTTTGTCCCGATTAGGAGTGGGACTCCCCGTGCCGCATAGCCTTCTCCAGCAACCCCAACAGCTTCCGAACATCCAGCGGCTTGGACAGGTAATCCTGCGCCCCCGCAGCAATCATCCGGTCGATCTGTCCCGGGGTGTCGTCTACGCTCAATACCGTCACCGGAATCTGTTGCGTCTGTGGATTACCGCGCAACCGTCGCAGAACCTCTTCCCCGGGAAGGTCGGAGAGTTGCATATCCAGAAGAATCCAGTCAGGCCTGTGAAATTCCGCGAGGTCCAGCCCCATCTGGGCTTGCGTGGCGGACAGCAATCTCACCCCCGGACGGTGCGCCATGATATGCTCCATCAGCCGGAGATTCGAAAGGTTGTCCTCTATATACAGCACCGTGCCTTGTTGTGCCGGCGAATCGCCGTGGGCCGGAATCAGCGCCGCTGGCCGCTCTCCTTCCAGCCGTTCCGCCGGCACCTCCAGCATGGCCAGCTCGATGAAGAACCGGCTCCCCGCGCCGACGCTGCTCTTCACGCCGATGGTTCCTCCCATCGCCTCCACCAGCCGTTTCGAAAGTGCCAAACCCAACCCCGCGCCCTCCACACCCGCCCCGGTCCCGAGGCGCTCGAAAGGCTTGAAGAGCCGATTCAATCCATCCGCGGCGATGCCTGACCCCGTATCCGTGACTTCGATGCGCAGCATGTTTTCCGCAGTCTCCTCGCACGAAACTGCGACCGAGCCTCCGTTGCGATTGAACTTGACCGCGTTGGAGAGCAAATTCACCAGGACCTGCTTGAGCCGCTGGCGATCCGCCTGGACGTGCCGTTCACACCGCATGGCGCCCTCCGCCCGGACGTGAATATTCTGGTGAACCGCCAGAGGCTGGATCACGTCCAGCGCATCCTTCAATGCTTCGCGCACTCGAACCGGCTCCGGCGAAAGGCCGAGCTGGCCCGCCTCAATGCGCGCCAGATCCAGCACTTCGTTGACGAGTTCCAGCAGGCGATACCCGGCCTTCAGGATGTGCTGCAGGTTGTCGCCCTGCTCCTCCGTCAACTGCGCCAGCTCGAGAAGCTGGGCAAAACCCAGGATCGAGTTCAAAGGTGTTTGCAACTCATGGCCCATGCGGGAAAGGAACTCGCTCTTGGCTTGGTTCACGTGCTCGGCTTCCCATCTGGCGAGCCTCACAACTTCTCCCGAACGCTTGGCCATCGAGACGTCTCTAAAAACGACAACTCCTCCTTGCAGTCTGTCGTCTTCTTCCCACAGGGGTCGCGCGGTGACGCTCAACCACGTACCCTCCGGCGCACCGGCACGACGCAGGAAGACTTCCTCCGCATCGACGGACTCACCGCGGATGGCTCGCGCGAGCGGAAGATTTTCCGAGGGGTACAGCGTGACCATATCGGGCAAGAACAGCCCATAGTGCTCGGACCATCGATCCAGGTTGCCGCCAAAGGCGCCCTGTCCCAAAATCTGCTGGGCAGCCGGGTTAAACGCGAGAAACTTCCCGTTCTCATCGGCAACGGCCACCGCGTCACCCATGATCTCGAGAACCAGTTGGAGAATTCGCGTCTGCAGCTCCAGCGCTTCCTTGGCGCGCTCCAGTTCTTCGCCGGCCTTCCTCCGGTCGGTGACATCGGCAAGCACCCCCACCAAGCGCTGCTGCTTTTCCTCGCCGACGAACAGAAATTGGCCCCTCGCCGCCATCCAGCGAGTCTCCCCGCCGCGCAGCGTGACACGATATTCGAGTTGGAACGGACCGCCTCCAGCCAGAGTCTGATCCAGCTCTTGCTGAACGTCAATGCGATCTTCCGGGTGTACTGCAGAAATCCAGGCATCCACCGTCTCCGGAATCATTTGCGGAGGACAGTGGTCTGTCCCCAGTCCCTCCGAACCACTCTGATATCGAATGTGGCCGCTGGCAGGTTCCAATTCCCACACGAGAATCTGCGCTCTTTCCATCGCGAGTTTGAGTTCCTCACTCTGCGCCACCACGCGCCTCAATTCATCGTTCCCTGCCTGCTCGGGAGCCGCGGGCAGGCTCTTTTCGGCCGGATCCCCGCTCTCTTTTGATACCGGAGCTCGGCGCGCGATACCCGTGGTGAACAAGATCATTCCCAAAATGCCGCCGAGCAGCCCGCCCGCGGCAATTCCTGTTGTCACGGATTGAAGCGTGGCCTGCCGATCGTCGTTCCTCTTGGTGAAATCCTGCAGCAAGTGGTCCAGGGCGTCGTACGCGACCTGGAACTCCCGCAGCGTCTCGTCCATCGCACCCCTGCCATCCCGAAGAATGTCCGCCAAGGGTGGGAGGGCCTCCGGGAAATCGTAATACCCCCGCAGTTCCCTTAACTCCTCGAGGCGCTTGCGAGCCAGTTGTCTGAGCAGCGGCATCCGCTGGATTTGCTCACGGTTGTCCCGCATCAAATCCTGGAGGCGTTGCAAGCTGGCTTCTATCGCAGGTCCGGCCGCTTCGTAGGCGTGAAGGCCCTCTTTATCCCCGGACAGAGCGTAGTAACGAACTGCGGATTCCGCGGAAAGCAGACCGGTCTGCACGTTCCGAATCTCCGTGCGGCCGTCCAACGTTCGCTTGACCCACGCTTCCGCGTCGTTCTTCTCGAACTGGACGCGGTTGTTCAAGATCGCCGAGATCACCAGTGCGACCATCGGAAGGGCGACAACGATGAGTCCTTTTGCGCGGAGGGGAAGGTTGCTCCAAGCCATAGCCATAAAATCTAAGTGCTCACTTGAGGGAATCGACTTAGTCGGGTAAAAACCTTAGGGCGAGGATTAAGTCGGGGCGGCTCACCCCCGCCAAGTTGAAGAAAAATAGCCCGAAAGGGCCACTTTGACCACCCCCGGGAATTCGCCTTCTAATCCCTAGAATTAAGGCTGGACCCCTTTGACTCCCAACCGCGTTACATGGCATACTACGGCCGTATTGGAGTGCTCAGTCTGCCTCTGTGCTTTTCTCCAGTTACAGTCAGGAGTGTGAAGTGAAGAAGCTTTTCGTGGGGAACCTTCCGTACGCTGCGAACGAGACGGATTTGCAAAACTTCTTTGCCGAAAATGGCGTGACCGTCGATTCCGTGACCGTCATGCGCGATCGTTTCACGGGACAGGCTCGTGGTTTTGGTTTTGTCGAAATTGGCGATGACGCCGCCGCCCAGCGCGCCGTCGACGCCTGCCATGGCAAGGACCTGATGGGCCGCACCGTAGTAGTCAACGCAGCTCGTCCGATGACCTCCCGCGAAGGCGGCGGCGGCCGCCCTCCCAGGTATTAGGCAAGCTGCAAAATACCACACGATTGCTATACTCGTTAGCAAGAATATGCTGTCCCTGCAACTTCCAAAGGAAATCGAGGAACGACTTGAAGCGCTCGCCGCCCACACGGGGAGGACTAAAGACGATTGTGCCACACAGGCAATCGTCGACTTCCTTGAGGCCGAAGAAGACTATCTTGTCGCTATTGCCCGCCTGAGGCAAGAACGCCCGGGGATTCCATTGGAAGAAGTGGAACGTCGGCTTGACTTGGCGGATTGAATTTGATCCGGATGCCCTCGAAGAGCTGAGTCAGCTCGATCGAGGAATTCAACGACGCATCATACGCTACCTGCGCGAGCGGATCGCCACTTCGGAGGACCCGCGACGTTTCGGCAAATCCTTGCGCGGCGGCCTCCAGGGCTTGTGGCGTTATCGTGTCGGCGATTTCAGACTCGTATGCAACATTGTTGAAGACCGCCTGGTCGTAGTGGTGCTCCGCGTCGGCCACCGGAAAGATGTTTACCGCTGACCATCAGTGGCAGAAGCCGCGAAAAGGGGACTGGCTGAATTTCGCCGCTTTGCGAAATTCGTGCCTGTCCCCTTTTTGCCCCGGCACCAACCTTATGGAACCAAGCACCCTGACGCCGCGTCACCCTAATCTTGCCAGTTCGCGCCCCGTTCCTGCGTCTTTCGTTCATCACGTGCGTGGCGGTACTGGTTCACGGCTATCATCTGGGCGTCGACGACGCCGAGATTTATGTGCCGGCCATCAAGAAAGTCGCTGATCCCAGCCTGTACCCTTTCGGCGCCGAGTTCTTCGCCTCGCACGCCCGCTTGTCGTTCTTTTCCGACCTGATCGGCAACTCCGCGCGCCTCACGCGACTGCCGGCCGACTTCGTCATATTCGTTTGGCATGTGGCCTGTATTTTTCTGCTTCTGCTCGCGTGCTGGCGACTGCTGTGCGCGTGCTTTCAAAATGACCAAGCACGCTGGAGCGGAGTCCTGCTGGTCGCCGGCGCCCTCAGCGTGCCCGTGGCCGGCACGGCGCTCGCGATCATGGATCCATACTTGACCGCGCGGTCGCTCTCCACCCCGGCGACGCTTTTCGCAATCGCCTGCTATCTCTCGAACCGGCCCAAAACCGCGGGCGCGTGGCTGCTGCTTACGGTCCTGATTCATCCGCAAATGGGTGTGTACGGCGCGACGTTTCTCGCATTTCTGGCATGGTCCCGCCGGCCTGTGGCGGCCCGGGTCCCCGTGTCTGTATTCGGTCTGTTTTTACTGGGATTCCCGCTGTCCTTTAACCTTCAGCCTGCTCACGGGGTGTACCGCGAGGTCCTGTTCACCCGATCCTATTTTTTCGTTTCAACGTGGGCATGGTACGAGTGGATTGGGATCTTCGCACCGCTGGCTCTGTTGTGGTGGTTCTCAGCGATCACGCCAAGAGGAACATCTCCGGCTTTTCGGAGCCTGGCGGGGACGCTGGTCCCCTTCGGATTGCTCTTCACCGCGGCTGGCACGGCGATCGCCATGTCCGATCGGCTGCAAAGCCTCGCGCGCCTGCAGCCGATGCGATCTTTTCATCTCATCTATGTAGTGTTCTTTTCGCTTCTAGGGGGGCTAATCGGGGAATACTTGCTTAAGGACCGCATCTGGCCCTGGCTCGCTCTGTTTGTTCCGCTGGGTGCGTCCATGTGGCTCCTGCAGCAGAGTTCGTTCTCTTCCAGCTCCCACGTGGAATGGCCTGGTTCCCGCTATCGGAACACTTGGACATCGGCGTTTCTCTGGATTCGGGATTACACGCCCAAGAATGCGATATTCGCACTCGATCCGAACTATATGCGGCTTCCCGGGGAGGACCAACACGGTTTTCGCGCCCTCGCCGAGCGAAGTGCGCTTGCCGATACGGTCAAGGACAGTGGCGCCGTGTCTCTGTTCCCTCAGCTCGCCGATGATTGGGCTGGTCAGGTGCAGGCGCAACGTGGCTGGGAAGGCTTCAGTTGTGAAGATTTTGAAAATCTGGCCAAACACTACCCGGTAAACTGGATTCTCACGAAACGTCCCGGCCCAATCGGCCTCGCTTGTCCCTATGGAAATCGTGACCTCGTCGTTTGCCAGCTCAATCCGCGTCACAGTGCTAGAATCTATTCCGGTGCAAAGCTATTCAAAGGGACCGGACCTGGACCTGATCACTAAAACCGCGCACCAGGTGCTTCGGGACACCGTCGCGCGATTTCCAGACCGCGAGGCGCTGGTCGTTCGCCATCAAAACATTCGCCTGACATGGAAGCAGCTCTTTGAACAAGTGGAGCTTACCGCGCGCGGGCTGATTGGATTAGGCCTGACGCCCGGCGACCGCGTCGGCGTGTGGGCCACCAACTGCGCCGAGTGGATCTACCTGCAACTCGGTTGCGCCCGTGCCGGGCTGGTGCAGGTCAACGTGAACCCGGCCTATCGGGCGCACGAACTGGCGTACGTGCTGCTCAAATCTGGCATGAAGGCGCTGGTGTTGCGGGCCCAGGATGCGCGTTCGAACTATCGCGAAATTCTCGAAGAAGCCGTCCGCGCGAGCCAGGGTCTCGCTCTCCGGCATGCGATTTACCTGGATGAAGACTCCTGGGACCGGATGATCGGGAGTGGCATGGACGCCGGCGCCGGCCCGCCCGATTGCCACGAGGTGGTCAACATTCAGTACACCTCCGGCACGACCGGCTCGCCCAAAGGAGTGCTGCTCACCCATCACAACCTGATAAACAACGGGCGGATCGCTGCCAGGGGACTGCGTCTCACTGAGAACGACCGGCTGTGCGTGCCCGTGCCCATGTACCATTGCTTCGGCTGCGTGATCGGCACCATGGCGACTCTGGTAACGGGCGCGGCCATGATCCTGCCCGCGGCCAGCTTTGACCCGCTGTCGACCATGGAGGCGATTCATACCGAACGCGCTACCACCATTTACGGCGTACCCACCATGTTCATCGCGCAATTGCAGCATCCCGAGTTTTCGCGTTTCGATTTCTCGAGCCTTCGTACCGGCATCATGGCCGGCGCTCCCTGCCCCATCGAGATCATGAAGCGCGTCGTCTCCGACCTGCACTGTCCGCAAATGACCATCGGGTATGGCCAAACCGAATCATCACCGTTGATCACGCTGGCCAAGGTCGACGATACCCTCGAGCAGCGGGTAACCACGGTGGGCTGCGCTGGTGAGGAAACCGAGGTAAAGATCGTTTCGCCCGACGGCGAGACCGTTCCCCTGGGCGAGCAGGGCGAGCTCTGCACGCGCGGCTATCTGGTGATGAAAGGTTACGACCAGGACCCGGAGGCGACCGCCCGGGCAGTGGACCCGGAGGGCTGGCTGCACACCGGCGATCTCGCCACGATGCGGCCTGACGGCTATTTCCGCATCACCGGCCGCCTCAAGGACATGATTATCCGCGGCGGCGAAAACATTTACCCGCGCGAGGTGGAAGAGTTCCTCTACACTCACCCGCGCGTCGCCGACGTACAGGTGGTCGGGCTACCGGACGAAAAGCTAGGCGAGTCGGTCGCGGCCTGGATCCGCTTAAAGGCCGGCGAGACGGTCAACGAGGACGACATCCGAGATTTCTGCCGCGGCAAGATCGCCCACTTCAAGATCCCCCAATACATCCGGTTTGTGGACGCCTTCCCCATGACGGTTACCGGGAAGATTCAGAAATACGTGATCCGGCAAACCGAGATCAAGGACCGCGGCCTCGAGAAGGCCGCCGGAATCCAGACCGCCTGAGTTTCCATATTTCTGAACAGAACCCCGCTCAAAAGATGTGAAAAACTCGTTCAACCCGCTCCCTAACTAACCCGGACAAGCCGGAACCAAGACGTTCCTCGCCGGCATCGTGGCACGCAAGTGCGTGCGCCACGCCAGCTTCCCAAGGCTCTGCCGG
>JBGPHB010000145.1:0-8119 GCA_041484155.1 Bryobacteraceae bacterium | reverse complement strand
TTGCTGGCGGCTTTGTTGCTGGTCTGCGTGATTCAAGGCAGCAAGGATATCAAGAGCTTCGCTTCACGGAAGTCGAGAATTTCAACACCAGATCCTGGCTGGTCCACGCTGGCCGAACTCAGCCAGAACGACCCCGGCCTTCCGGTCGTGATCGCCAACGGGCTAATTTATCTGCAGATGGCCCACTACGCGGCGCCCGATCTTCGCGGCCGGCTGGTGGAGATCGTAGATCGCGAGGGGGCGATCCGATTGGCTGGTACGGATTCGGTTGATAATGCAAATCGCCAACTCCGCCAATTCATTTCGTTGAGAGTGGAAGACGCCGCGCCGTTCCTGGCTGGGCACGATAGATTCATTGTTTACTCGGACCAAAGTCGATTTTCCTGGTTGCCTAAATACCTTCTCGCGAAGGGCTATGAACTAAAGCTTCTTTCGGGAGATACCGGCAGTTCGATCTACATCGTGGAAAAGCACAGCGATAGCCGATGAAGACAATCATCGAGCCGTTCCGCATCAAGAGCGTCGAACCCCTGCGCCGGACCACGCCGGCCGAGCGGGAACGGCTGCTCAAACAAGCTGGCTACAATTTGTTTGAGCTTCGCGCCTCCGATATTCTGATCGACCTGCTCACCGATTCTGGAACCAGCGCCATGTCCACGGCGCAGTGGGCTGCCATGATGCGTGGTGACGAATCCTACGCCGGGAGCGAAAGCTTCTTTCGTCTCAAGGCCGTGGTCGAAGACTTGACGGGATTCCGCCATGTGATCCCCACGCACCAGGGCCGGGCGGCGGAGCGGATTCTGTTTACCGTGATGTGCCGCGCCGGCCAAGTGGTGCCGAACAACACGCATTTCGACACGACGCGGGCTAATATCGAGTTCACCGGCGCTCGTGCCGTTGACCTTCCGTTGCCCGCCGCGGCCGATACGCAAGCTCAGTTGCCGTTCAAAGGCAACATGGATGTGGAAGCGCTCGAGAAGCTAATCGCCGCCGAAGGCACCGCGAACATTCCGCTGGTGATGCTTACGGTCACCAATAATTCCGGTGGCGGGCAACCGGTCTCGATGGCAAACTTGCGAGCCGTCCGCGAAGTAACGTCGCGGCACGGCATTCCGCTGTATCTTGACGCCTGCCGTTTTGCCGAAAACTCATGGTTCGTTCAGCAGCGGGAGCCGGGCTTTGACCGCCTCACTCCGAAACAAGTCGCCCAGGCGATGTTTTCCTACGCCGACGGCTGCACCTTCTCGGCGAAGAAGGACGCTTTCGCCAATATCGGAGGTCTGCTGTGCACCAACGACGACAGGCTCGCCGAACAGGAACGCAACCTGCTGATTCTGACCGAAGGCTTTCCCACCTATGGCGGTCTTGCGGGCCGCGACCTGGAAGCGATCGCGGTCGGCCTGGGTGAAGTGCTGGATCCGGATTATCTCGAATACCGGATCGCCTCCATCCGCTACCTCGGCCGGCATATCGCGGACAAAGGAGTGCCCATCGTGGAGCCGCCGGGCGGGCACGCGATCTACATCGATGCCGGCAAGATGCTGCCGCACATTCCGAGGCACGAGTTTCCAGGGCAGGCTCTCGCCGTCGAGCTATACCTGCATGCCGGAGTGAGGTCGGTTGAAATAGGTTCGGTGATGTTCGGCGAGCATGCCCGCCACGAGTTGCTGCGGCTCGCGATCCCGCGGCGCGTGTACACCCAAAGCCACATCGATTATTTAGTGGAAGCGATCCTCGAAGTGAACGCGCGCAAAGATTCGTTGCGAGGCTTGCGGATCGTGTCGGAGCCGAAATTCCTCCGCCACTTTACGGCGCGGTTCGAGCCGGCGTCGTAATTCCCAGGATGTGTTCCCGATCTTTTTCGTTTTCCAGGCAGACGTATTCCATCAGTTCCAGGCCCGGCTTGAGCTGAAAGACCCGGCTCTGCTTCCACGGCTCCGTGTACGTCTTGGGATCATCGATCGTGACTTCATAAGACATGGTCTTCGGTCCGGTTCGCCGCAGACGTTCGACCAGGTGCAGTTGATCGCTATGGGGATGACCGATGGTGTCGAGAGGAGTCTTATCGTTCATCCCCACCACGTCGATCACCAGCGTGTCTCCCTCCCACTTGCCGATCGAATTTCCGAACCACGTGGGGCTTAACTTCTTAGGATGGTCGCGCCCGTCCGTAGGGATGGAGCGAAAAATGTGCCAGGACTCGTATAGAATCACGACTCGTTTCGGAGTCTGAACGATCTCGATCGGATCGGGAGCATTCGCCTGCCGCGTGACGCCCACGGGCAGGCAAGGATCCTGCTTGCCATCGAAGGCCTTGAACTTCTCCAATCCCCAAGGCGTAAACGAAAGCTGGATGCCGCGCGCGAGGTCGCCCGTGTAGGGACCCTGCCAGACGCCCGTCAGGTCGCCCTTCCAATCTTCGGAGGCTGGGGTTTGAGCCTGGGCTAAGAAGGTTACCGCAAGAATCGCCGATGCAATCATACTATTTTCCAACGAAGTGCCCGGCATCCCGGTTGTTCTCTTCGCAGATGTATTCGAGAAGCTCCGTATCCGGCTGGAGAGTCGGATAGCAGCCTGTGGCCGCGACTCTGGACGGTAAACATAAATTGTTGGGATCGTCCTTCCCCAAGGTTTCCACACGCCGTTTGTATTCCGCCTCGGCCCAGGGCTGGAAGGGGACCTCTCCCGGTTTAAGGTTCGCAGCCATATTGATCAGGTACTTGAGCCCCGGGGACCATCCAGATTCCGGAGAGGTCCAGCTTCCCGTCGGCGGTTCGCGGCGGGCGCCGACAGGTTCGGCTTGCCGTCCGGCGTGCGCGGTATTCCGGCCGTCTTGTGGTCCAGCCACTGCGCGAAAGCCGGCGCGGAGATGAGGGCAGTCAGGATGAAGGCGCTACTTCGCCTTGGACAGTTCTTCATAAAACGCGTCCACCGCCGGGACTCTGGGGCTCCATCCAATATCGTCGGTCTTGATCTGCGCGAGCAACTGGTCTTTAGGGACCCCTTTCCGGACCAACTCGGTGGCGCGGCTGATCACGGTTTCAAATTTCGTCTTGAACGCTTGCACGTCGGCCCTGGTCAGGACATTTCCATTCCCGGGAATGACCGCGTCGAAATCCAGCTTCAAAATGCCATCGAGCACGCGGCTCCACTCGATCGCGCTTCCACCGCCCGCATAGTCGATCAGCGGTCCGCCGGCGCCGACGGTGACCACGTCGCTCACCTGAACCACCTTCAGGTCAGGAAAATAGACCACGGTATCTCCACTGGTATGGGCGCGACCGTAGTGGTGAGCCTGCACCTCAACACCAGCCAGACGAAGGACGTAATCCTTGTCATATGTGATGCTCGGCGGCGCGGGCGCGGGTTTGAAGTCGTAGGTCAGCAGGTTCTTCTTGAGGTTCTCGTGCGCAACCACCTGCGCTCCCGCCTCCAGAAACTTCCCGTTGTTTCCGGTGTGATCGGCGTGGTGATGAGTGACGATCAGATACTTCACTGGCTGATTCGAAACCGACTTGATCAGTTCCATCAAGCGGTTATAGTTCTCGTCGCCGGGAAGTTTCCCGTCCACGACGATCAAGCCTTCATTGGTCGCCCGAACGCTGGTGTTTCCTCCGGCGCCCGTGATCATGTAAAGACCCGGCTTGACCTGCTGAATGGCCTGTGGCTGTGGGCCCCTCCCGCCGCCCTTTTGCTGCGCTGGGGGTTGCTGCGCCCCAACAGTCGCCGCCGCAAAAGCTAGAATGAGCGATATCTTCTGTAGCACGGTTTCCTCCCTGATTAGCGAGAAGTATACATCAATCCGCGCGCAGGTAGTGGGTCAGTTTGAGCCCAACGCCGGATGATCACCTGAAGGTGGCGCACATATGTGCAGAGTATTGGCGCGTCACGCCGAGCCAGATTAGAGACCGACCTTCTGTAACGCGACCGCGGTGCCGGCCGGAATTCCAATCGTGGGATCGCCCTGCAGGTAGCCGAGCGAAGCCAGGAACAGATCGATCTGCCGGAGCACCAGAGCGTGCCATGGCGAGTCTGGAAAACGGTTGAAGAACGCGTGCTGTTGGCCCGCCGCCGTGTAGAACTCAACGCGGGTTCCGGCCGCGATCAACTGCCGCGCGAAGTCGCGCGCGTCGCCCTGGAGCGGGTCTTCGGTTCCGAAGAACAGGATTGCGGGAGCGCCGCCTTTGAAAATCTTCCAACTGGCCACGACGGCGCAGGGTACGCCTTGTGACGATTGGCCGGGTGGGCAACCGAACGCGGGATTGAGCAGCACCAGGGCGTTAGGCTCATGTGAGATGGAACGATCTTCGTCATCCGGCTCGAACGTGGCGTTGTAAGCGGCAAAGGCGGCGATGGTGCCGCCGGATGAACCGCCGCCGGCAATCAGGCGCCCCTCATCGATCCCCAGATGGCGCGCATTCATACGCAACCAACGTAGGGCGCTTTTTCCATCTTCGATGCATCGCTCCGGAAGCGTGTGGTGGACGCTTTCGATGCGATACTCCGCCGAAGCAGCGACCAAGCCGCGAGTTGCGAAGTATTCCGCCGTGGTCGCGAACTGCGCCGGACTACCGGTCGCGCAGCTACCGCCAAAGAAGAACATGATTGCGGGCCGCCGATCGGTCGACTTCCACTTGGGTGGGAAGTAGAGGTTGATTTTCAAATCGCCGTGGGGCGTGGTCTTGTATACCAGGACAGCTTTGTTGCCGGCCGGTTGGATCTCGCCCTCGATCGGGTTTAGCGCGGCGCTGGCAGCGACGGACAGCGATAGGAACACAAAACAAGTTGGAAAGATCGCATGATCTCCTCGCACGGCTATCCTCTCTATCATGTGACTCCTATTGCGAATTTGGTTCTTTTGCCTCCGGCTTGGTGTACGACCAATGGCTGTGAATGATCTTCCATTCCCCTCCGATCCGGCCGTACACCGCTGTCGAATTCCAGAACACAATCACTGCGCCGTTCGGGCGTTTTGCATGGCTGACCAGGTTGTATGAGAGCACCGCTACGTCACCCATGCGCTGCACCTTTGGACCGATCATCTCATAATGATCAACCTTGATCTTGCCGGTGATGGGAATTAGGAGTTCTTTCATCGCTTCCAGTCCGTCTACGCGCCTCCCTCCCCCGGGGGCAAAATACGTAACGTCAGGAGCGTACGCCCCAAGGAATCCTTGCGGATCACCGCTCCCCCAGCGGTCCAGCGCCGCGCGCTCCAACGCGATAATCGCCTCAGGTTTGAAGTCGTCTGCGCGGCAGACGCCGCCTCCCATTGCAAACAGGGCCACAGCCAAGATAATAGTGTTTCGCATCGTTGTTACTCCTCTGTTCTTGCACATCGGCCGGGCAAGAACATAACGAAGTGTAAATCATGGCTGGCGAAACTAATAGGAAAAATGGAATCTCGCGGATATCAGACGCAAAAGGATCATCCAATCGAACTTACTGGATACCCAAGTGGGCGCGGTCCTTTTCATTCTCGGCGCAGAAGGATTCGAGAACATCATTGTCGGGAGCAAGGAGGGTGTTGTACTTTATCGTGAAGGGCTTGGTATAGTTCTTCGGATCGTCCACGGTGACCTGCACTTCCATATGGCCGAAATCGCGGCGCCGGAAGCGCTCGGTCAGGTGCAAAGATTCGCTGCGCGGATGGCCGCCTCCATCCAGCCAGGTCTTATCGTTGAATCCGGCTGTTTCGACTACCAAAGTGCCGGCTTCCCATCTGCCGATCGAGTATCCGAGCCAGGCCGGTTGAGGATCGGCGGGAAGTTTGCGTCCATCCGTGTACACCTGACGATGCGTGTTGTCCACTTCGTAGATCATCACGATCAATCCCGGCGTTTGAACGATCTTGAAGGGAACCGGGATCAGACCGGCGCGCGGTATGCCGAGCGGTAGACAGTGGGCATCCGTACTATCTCTCCCCTGGGTTTGCACTCGCTCCAGGAATAGCTTCGCAGCCTCAGGCCGAATGGGCGCTTCTTCGGGCTTGAAGTCCGCGAGGATGTCGAAGAAGTACTTGGAGAAGGTACGGGGATCGTCTCCCGGTACGACGAGAGCGCCAAAGTCGCCGCCGAATAAACGATCGATTTCGCCGGCGGGCGAAGGCTCGATTTGCCACACGCCAGAAAGGTCCGGCTTGCCATTGGACGCGCGCGGCACTGGCGCGGAAAGCCACGGCTTGCCGTCCCGTGTGCGGGGAGTCCCGGGAGAGGGATAGTTCAACCACTGGGCGTGGGCACACACCAACGCTCCGGCAAATACAATTCCGATTCTCAGCGTTTGGTTGCGCATCGTTCTCCTATTTGCCGGGCATATGCTGCATGCTCTTCTCGTTCTCCAAGCAAATCTCATCGATCATTTCGGTGTCCAGCACGATGGAAAGATTTAGCTTGACGGTCCATGGTTTCGTGTACGCCTTGGCATCGTCCACGGTGATTTCGATTTCCATGGTTCCGTAGTTGGGCCTCCGGATTCGCTCGGTCATTTTGGCGGCCTCGGTGATAAAATCGCCGCTCCCATCCAGCCACATATCCTCCCGGAATCCGCTGGTCTTCACGACCAGCGTATCTCCCTCCCATCGCCCCGTTGAATAACCGTTCCAGGCAGGTTGCGGATCCGCGGGCAGCGGACGATTGTCCGTGAAGATTTGCCGGTAACTCGCGTTGAACTCATCGAGAATGACCAGGAGGCTCGGAGTCTGAACGAACTTCTGGATGTGTGGAAGCGCATACGCCCGCGGAAAGTTGGGAGGCATGCACTTCGAATGGGGATCGTCGGTTCCATTTTGCGCGGTCCGCTTCTTGACCAGTTCCGCAGCCCAAGGTTGATAAGGCAGACCGCCCGGGAGGTCCGCCGCAAGATTTGTAATCAGGACTGAGAGCGGGTCCTTTTCGATGCACCCGCCGTTGTCATCGAGACCAATTTTTGGACACGGCAGAGGCTTGTATCTTTGGATCCACATTCCGGATAGATCGGGCTTGCCTCCCCTGGTCCTCGGCGCCCGAGCTTTTAGGTCGGCAGCTCCGGTGGGCGTTTTTGGGACGCCTGCTGTCGGATAGTGGATCCACTGCGCGAAAAGCGGGATCGACAGGGCCCACACCACAACTGCGCGGGCCAAGTATCCGGGGCACGCTCTCATCACTCACCTCCTCTTATTTAGTCAACACCGAGTATACGGTTACGACGAGAGTCTTAGACAAGCTGAAGCATGTCCCACCAGAGCTCCAAACTCTTGATGGACAATGTGGGACATGCTTTAGCTTGTCATCTTCCTCCTGTTAGTTAGCGGCAGTGCTGAAGAAGGACGCGGGACCGTGACCTACTCGGAGCGAAGGACCTGCATAGGGTCCAGGCGCATTGCGCGTACAGCAGGAAACCAGGCAGCAACAAAAGAGGCCACCAGGATCGCGCCGCCAACCAAGACAAGGGTCATCCCGTCATAAGGACCGATCCCGAACAGCATACTCTTGAGTGCTCCGGCGGAGATCCAAACTCCGGCGGCGCCAACCACGATCCCGGCAAGCACGAAGCGCATCCCTCCCCAAACCACCAGCCCGACGATCCTGGCTGGTTGCGCGCCCACCGCCAGGCGAACACCCAGCTCGCGGGAACGTTCGGAGACCAGGTAGTTGAGCACTCCGAAAATCCCAATGGCGGCCAGCAGGAGACTGGCGCCAGAGAATCCCGCCAAGAGGACCGAACTGAAGCGTTCACGCGCGAGCGTCGCGCCTAGAACATCGTCCATGGTGCGAAGCTCCGCCACCGGTTGCGCTGGATCGATTCGCTTCACGATCTCCCTGGCTGCTCCGGAAAGATCCGCCGGACTGCGGCGAACTCGCACAGACACGTACATGCTGGCGTAGCCGAGGTGCGCGTGAATGTAGTAAACGGTTGGCTTGGGCTCTTTGTCCAAGGCGCCTTCTCTCACGTTACCGACCACACCTACGATCTCGCCAAACGGGTTGTCGGTGTCCATCCGGGCGCTAATCGATTTCCCGAGCGGGTCCTGTCCCGGCAAGTACTGACTTGCAAATTCTTCGTTGACGATGAACCGGTAGGGCGCGTTGGCAGCGTTGTCGGAGGGCAAGAAGTCCCGCCCCGCCTTGAGGGGAATCCC
>JBGPHB010000144.1:0-8141 GCA_041484155.1 Bryobacteraceae bacterium | reverse complement strand
GCCCATGAGGAGCAAAGCCGGCTGACCGAGCTCAGTACGGACGTGACCAACGCCATGGTCGCTTACCAGTCTCTGGACGCGACCCTCCAGCACTGCGCCGAAGCCGTGGTTTGGCGCCTGGATGCCGCCTTCGCCCGTATCTGGACGTTGAACCGTGCCAGCCAAGTGCTGGAGCTCCGCGCGAGCGCCGGCATGTACACGCACCTGGACGGAGCACACGCGCGTATCCCCGTCGGCAAATTCAAGATCGGGCTCATTGCCGAAGAGCGCCGCCCGCATCTCACAAACACAGTCGTCGGAGACCCGCGAGTCGCAGACCAGGAATGGGCCAAGCGCGAGCGGATGGTGGCCTTCGCCGGCTACCCATTGCTGGTGAATGATGAGGCGGTGGGAGTGCTGGCCATGTTCTCGCGGCATTCGCTGAGCGACAACGTGTTTCAATCCCTGGGCCGGGCGGCGCTGGAGATCGCGGTGGTCCTCGACCGGAAAACCGCGGAAGAGGCGATTCGCAAGAGCGAAGAGCGCTACCGCAGCATCGTGGAGACTGCCGCCGAGGGCATTTGGAACGTCGACTCCGACGGACGCACCACCTTCGTCAATCAGCGCATGGCCGAAATGGTGGGGCTCGCTCCGGAAGAGTGTCTCGACCGCACCGGGGTTGACTTCTTCTTCCCCGAAGATAGCCCGATGATGATCGGGCGGTTCGAATCTTTGTCGGGTGGCAATAAGGAGACGTTCGACGTGCGGCTTCGCCGCGCCGACGGTTCAGGATTTTGGACCAGCGTCTGCGCGGCCCCGATCCTCGATGACGGCGGCAACTTCGCTGGCATTCTCAATATGCTCACCGACATCACGCAGCGCAAACAGGCCGAGGACGCGCTCCGCTCCAGCCTGGAGTTCAACCAGCACATCATCGAGAGCACCGGTGACGGCATCCTCCTGCTGGACACCGCGGGACACTTCCTGTACCTGAGTCCGGCCGCGAAGGAACTGCTCGAAATCGACGATGGCGCGACGCAAGCCGGCGCCTCGTGGCTGGATTCCTGGTGCGGACCGGACCGCCAGAAACTGGAGCTTGCGCTGGCGATCGCCGCGTCTTGCGGGAGCGGCTCGTTTGAAGGGACCTGTATCTCTGCCAGCGGGGGCACGCGCCGCCTGGACGTGAGCTTCAGCGCGATTCGGGATTCCGGAAGCGCGGCTCCCCGGCTGGTTGCCGTGGTCCGCGACATCACCGAGCGCAAGCAACTGGAAGCGCAGCTCGCGCAGGCGCAGAAGCTGGAGTCGATCGGCCAACTGGCGGCTGGTATCGCTCACGAGATCAACACACCGATTCAATATATTGGCGATAACGCACGCTTCCTCCAGGACGGCTTCGGCCAGCTTAAACCGATGCTGGAGATGGACAAGCTTTCCGCGGAATATCGAGAGGACGCCGAGTATCTGTTTGAAGAGATTCCCAAGGCCGCCGGACAATTGCTGGAGGGAGTCGAACACGTCGCGCGGATCGTTCGTGCCATGAAGGAGTTCTCCCACCCTGGGCCGATCGAGAAAACCGCGATCGATTTGAATCATGCCATTCAAAGCACGATCCTGGTTTCACGCAACGAGTGGAAATACGTCGCTGAGCTGGTCGAGGATTTCGATGGCAGCCTGCCCCCCGTCCATTGCGTGTCCGGTGAGATCAACCAGGTGGTGCTCAATCTGATTGTGAACGCCGCCCATGCCATCGCCAGCTTGGCGGGCAGCTCCGGGCAAAACGGTACCATCACCGTCTCGACCCTCCACGACGGGAGTTGGGCGGAGATTCGCGTGCGGGATACCGGCACTGGCATTCCGGAGTCCGCCCGCGGCAAGGTGTTCGATCCCTTTTTCACCACCAAGGAAGTTGGGAAGGGCACCGGTCAGGGCTTGGCCCTGGCCCACACCGCCGTGGTAAAGAATCACGGCGGCACCATCCATTTCGAGACTGAAGTGGGCGTGGGCACGACGTTCATCGTGCGACTCCCGATTGGAAGGACGTGAAATCGCCTGGACCTCAACGAGCCTGGACGAAGACGGATCCTGTTCGTGGACGACGAGACCAAGCTGCTCGATGGCCTCCGCCGCATTCTCCATCCAATGCGCAAGGAATGGGACATGGTGTTCGTGGCCAGCGCCAGGCAAGCGCTGGAGGCCCTGGCGCTGGATCCCTTCGAAGTGATCGTGACCGACATGCGCATGCCCGGCATGGACGGCGCCGAGCTGCTGGACGAAGTGGTCAAGATCTACCCGGAAACCGTGCGGCTGGTGCTTTCCGGCCAGTGGGACCCGGATATGTCCATCCGCTCGGCGAAAACGGCGCACCAATATGTGACCAAGCCATGCAGCGCAGAGGTGCTGAAGGCGACGCTCGATCGTATCTTCGCGCTGCGCCGGCTGCTCGCCGGCCGGTCTCTGAAGCGCACAGTCTCCGGCATGACCATGCTGCCGAGTCTGCCTCAGGCGTACCGGAAGCTGATGGAGACGCTCGAATCGCCGGATGTCACCGCCGACCACATCGCCGAGGTGATCGCCGGCGATATAGCGATGACCGCCAAGGTACTGCAATTGGCCAACTCGGCGTTCTTTGGCGTTTCACGTAAGGTCAGCCATCCGGCCGACGCCACACGCTACCTCGGTGTGGACACGATCAAGGCTCTGGCGCTGACGATGGGAGTGTTTTCGGAATTCACCGGTCCCGAGTCGGCGAGCCCGGTGCTGGTGGAACTGCAGAGCCACACGCTGGAGACCGGACGTCTCGCGCAACTCATCGCCAAGGCCGAAAACGTGGAGAAGCAGATGGCCGACGATGCTTACCTCGCCGCGCTTTTGCACGATGTCGGCAAGTTGATTCTGATCGACAAAGACGCCGAGATGTATGAAAGCGCAATGATGCTGTCGCGTACCGAGAAGCTGGAGATCGAGGCGGTGGAGCGCGAGATGTTCGGCGCCGGCCATTCCGAGGTCGGTTGCTATCTCCTGTGGCTGTGGGGCCTCCCGGACACCATCACCAACGCGGTGGCGTTCCACCACCGCCCGGCCGATTGCGCGGAGAAGGGAATGAGCCCGATGGCCCTGGTACACATCGCCGACGTGCTGGCGCACGAGATCGAGCCAAGCTCCGAGCCCGCCCCGGCCTTGGACGAGGCGTTTCTCGCCGAGGCAGGGCTCTCCGGCCGCATGGCCGAGTGGCGGGAGCTGGCTCGCGAAGCGCTCCATGTAGGAGAAATGGCATGAATCCGCAACCGCCTCCCGGCAACAGAATCCTCTTCGTCGACGACGAGCCCAACATCCTGGATGGATTCCAGCGGCAGTTCCGCAAGCGTTTCCCGCTGGATACGGCCCTCGGGCCCGAGCAGGGGATCGAACTTCTCAAAACGCGCGGCCCCTATACCGTCGTCGTTTCCGATCTGAGTATGCCCGGCATGAACGGCATTCAGTTCCTGGCCGAAGCCAGGAAAATGTCGCCCCAAACAGTGCGCATCATGCTGACTGGGAACGCCGACACGGCTGCCGCCATCGGCGCCGTCAACCAGGGGAACATTTTCCGCTTTCTCCTCAAGCCCTGCGTGGCGGAAGTGCTGGGCAAGACCATCGAGGCCGCGCTGGAGCAGCACCGCCTGATCACCGCGGAGCACGCGCTGCTCGAACAAACTCTGCGGGGCGCGATCGAGGTGCTTACCGAGATTCTCAGCCTCTCCAGCCCCGCCGTATTCAGTCAAACCTCGCGCATCCGTGAGTACGTGCGTCACATCGCCGCACGCTTGCAATGTCCCGACGCCTGGAAATTCGAGGTCGCGGCTATGCTCTGCTACATCGGCTGCATTACCGTGCCATCGGAGATCATGAACAAGGTCGCTGCCGCGGAGCCTTTGTCGGAGGCGGAGGAGCGTATTTTCTCCGCGCATCCCGAGGTGGGGCGCCACCTACTGGTCAGGATTCCGCGCCTCGAAGAAGTCGCTCAAATGGTCGCCCGCCAACACGAAGTTTGCAAGGACCCGGACGAAACCACGGCTCCGGACTACATCCTCCTGGGAGCCCGCATGCTCCAGGCGTCCCTCGAACTCGATCGCTTGAATATGTCCGGCGTCCCGCACCTGGACGCAGTGGAGAAGATGCGCAACCGGGGCGGATTCAACCACAGCGTGCTGTACGCGCTGGAGGACTACAACCTCGGACCGGCGAGCGAGGAGATTGGTGAGTTGCATGTGCGCGACCTGGTTGCCGGCATGATCGTGGACCAGGACGTGATGGCCCTGAACGGCCTGCTGTTGCTGGCCCGCGGCCAGGAGGTCACCTTCCCGGTCATCACCCGCCTGGCAAGCTTTCGGGATACGCACGGCGTGATCGAGCCGTTTCGCGTGCGGATGGCGCCCCCAAAGCCCGGCAAATGAACGTATCATGTTCGCGTGAGGATCTTTCTCTTGGCCGTGGCGGCAGCTATGCTCGCCGCTCAGACGCCCGATCTGATCCTGGTAAACGGCAAGCTCTGGACCGGGGCCACGCAGCCCGCTCAGGCGCAAGCCGTAGCCTGCGCGGACGGAAAAATTCTCGCGGCCGGCGCCTCGAATGACATCCGGAAACTCGCTGGACCGAATACCCGTGTTATCGACCTCGGTGGCAAGCTGGTAACGCCCGGATTCAACGACTCCCACGTCCATTTCTTCGAGGGCGGCAGGCACCGGGCGAGCGTGCAGCTTCGCGACGCCCGAAGCGAAGTCGAATTTCGGGACCGCATCGCAGCCTTTGCCCGCGATCTTCCCCCAGGCCGATGGGTCACCGGCGGCGACTGGGACCACGAGAACTGGACGCCCGCTCGCCTGCCTACGCGCCAGTTGGTCGACACCGCCGCCGGGGAACACCCGGTGTTCATCGGCCGGCTCGACGGCCACATGTCGCTTGCGAACTCACTCGCCTTGCGGCTCGCTGGGGTGACGCGCAAGACGGACGATCCTCCCGGCGGTGCGATCGTTCGCGACGCACAGGGGGAGCCGACCGGCATCCTCAAGGATGCGGCTCAGTCCCTGGTCCAGCGCGTGATGCCCGCGCCCAGCGACGCCGAAATCACGAGCGCGTTGAAGGCCGCCATGCGCGACGCCGCCCAGAACGGCGTCACCAGCGTGCAGGATATGTCCGCTTCGCCGGAAATTCTGCGCGCGTATCAGAAGCTGCTCGCTGCCGGCGACCTCACTGTCCGGATCTATGGCGCGCAACCGCTGGGAGGCTGGCAGCGACTGTCGGACGCCGGGATTCGCGCCGGTTTCGGCAACGGCAAACTCAAGATCGGAATCCTCAAAGGCTTCGCGGATGGATCGCTCGGCTCCACGACCGCCCTGCTTTTCGCGCCCTATCTGGACGCGCCCAGCACGTCCGGTCTCGCCTCTGACGAGATGATCCCCGAGTCCAGGATGTTCGACCGCATCGCTCGTGCGGACGTGGCGGGTCTGCAGATCGCCGTTCACGCCATCGGTGATCGCGCCAATCGCGAGATCCTCGACATGTACGCGCGCGTCGCTGCCGGCGATCCATCCCGCGATCGCCGCTTCCGCATCGAGCACGCGCAGCATCTGGCGGCCGCGGACATTCCCCGTTTCGGCCAGCAGCGGGTCATCGCCTCGATGCAGCCCTATCACGCCATCGACGACGGCCGCTGGGCCGAGAAACGCATCGGCCCGGAGCGCGCCAAGGGCGCCTACGCTTTCCGATCTTTGATCGATTCAGGAGCTGTTTTGGCCTTCGGCTCCGACTGGCCGGTGGCCCCGATGGATCCCGTCCTGGGAATCTACGCCGCCGTAACGCGCCTTACGCTCGATGGAAAACGCCCCGGTGGATGGGTGCCGGAACAGAAGATCACCGTCGCCGAGGCGATCCGCGCCTTTACGATAGGGTCGGCGTATGCGAGCTTCGACGAAAACATCAAGGGCTCCATCGAAGCGGGCAAGCGCGCCGATCTGGCCGTGCTTTCTTCCGATATCCTCAGCATCGATCCGGCGGCAATCGATCAGGTCAAGGTCGTGATGACCATCTTCGATGGGCGCGTTATCTTTGAGCGGTAGCGCGTGCCTCTTTCCTTCATCGCCCAAGCTCCGGACGCGGGTAAACGGCTCGATCACTATTTACAGGAGCAGCTTGCCGGCTACAGCCGCGCCCGGCTCCAGAGTTGGATCAAGGGCGAGCGGGTGCACGTGAATGGCGCGGCAGCCAAGGCGTCGCTCCTGCTGCGCGGCGGCGAACGCGTCGAAGTCTCCCCTGCCGACCTGCCGGCGCTTCAGGCCGCGCCAGAAGACCTGCCGATCGAGATTCTCTACCAGGACGCGGCGGTCATCGCCGTGAATAAGCCCGCCGGCCTGGTGGTGCACGCCGGCGCCGGCGCGCATTCGGGTACGCTCGTGAATCGGCTGGTGCATCATTTCACATCCTTGTCGCAGGTCGGTGGCGACTTGCGCCCCGGCATTGTGCACCGGCTCGACCGTGGAACCAGCGGCGTGCTGCTGGTGGCGCGCACGGATTCGGCTCATCGCGCGCTCGCCGCCCAATTCGCCGCACGTTCGGTGGAGAAGACCTACCTGGCCCTGGTACACGGCCGCATGCAGGCCCCCTCTGGCCGGATCACGAAGCCGATTACGCGCGATCCGGTGCGTCGCACGCGCATGACCGCCCGGCTCGGCCGCGGACGCGAGGCGCTCACCGATTACCGCGTGCTGGAAAGCTTCGACGGATTCAGCTACCTCGAAGTACGCATCGGCACCGGCCGGACGCACCAGATCCGCGCGCACCTGGCGAGCCTCGGCCATCCAGTTGCGGGTGACCGGCTCTACGGAGCGCCCTTGGGCCCCAGGATCTTCCTGCACGCCTGGCGCATCGGGTTCATCAGTCCCGCGAGCGGGGAGCGAGCTACCATCGAGGCTCCGTTGCCATCCGATCTCAAGGAGTGGCTTGTGAGGCTGTGAGTGCTACTATGACGGCGTGCATTTTCCGAACGGAACCTCGCCCTGACGGGCGGGGCTTTGTCGTCAGGGCGGGGTTCTGCTGGTAGGCTATGCTGCTCTGTGGGGCAGCCAGTCATGGCGGCAAGCCGGCCTCCGGGCCGGCTTTCTTGCAGCCCGCCCCACATAATCGCCCGGGATATACAATGAGGGAAATGATAAAACGTCTTATGATCGCCGCGTGTGCGTTCGTCGTCTTGTCGCTGGCTTTAGCGCCGGCAACGGCTCAGCAGCCTCCGCCCGCAGGACGCGGAGGACGAGGTGGTCCGCCCTTGCCGCCGCCCGGTCCGGCGCCGCGGTTGCCGGACAATCCGTATTACGGCGTCAACGCCGGCAAACCGGACTTCGGCGGGTTGGCGAAAGGAATGTGGAACGTCCCCTACATCATTGACATGCAAAAACAGGGAAAGGCTCCCGACGGAGGCACGGTAGAGGTGCCTTTCAAACCGGCGGCCAAGAAGATTTTCGACGAACGCACGGAGAACCATTCGAAGGACGATCCCGAGGGGTTCTGCCTGCCCCCGGGCGTTCCGCGTATGATGTACACGCCCTATCCCACGGAGATCTTTCAATTGGCCGACCGCATCGTCTTCGTCTATGAAGGCGGCGCACACGTCTGGCGCATCATCTGGATGGATGGGCGTCAACAACCTAAGGATCCCAACCCGACCTACTTGGGGTACTCGGTCGGCAAATGGGAGGGAGACACGCTGGTTGTAGATACCATCGGCATGAATGACCGGACCTGGCTGGACGCTGCCGGACATACTCACGGCGAGCAACTGCACGTTACCGAAAAGTACACGCGGCCCGATTCGAACACGTTGCGCCTCGAAGCCATCATTGATGACCCGGAGTTTTATACCAAGCCTTGGACCGTCGTAACGACGGCCACATGGCGCGCTGGGCAGGAACTCCTGGAATACATTTGCCAGGAAAACAACCGGGACATGCAACACCTGGTGGGCAAGTAGCCGTCTTACTGCACGACAATTCCAGAGGTTTGTGAGGTCTTTCCTCCAATCGAAACGATCACCGGCTGATTGCCGGGCATCAAATTGGACGGGATCGTCGCATTGATCTGGTAGAGGCCTGCCAGGCCGGGAGTCAGTCCACTGAACGACACGGTAGCGTTCT
>JBGPHB010000143.1:0-8150 GCA_041484155.1 Bryobacteraceae bacterium | reverse complement strand
TCTTCTCCTTGAGCCTGACGCCCGGCATTTTCGGCGCCCGCCTGGGAGAGATCGAAGCCTATGTCCCCGCGCCAACCCCCGGGAGCGGGTTAGCTTCGACAGCCGCTCCGGAGAAACTGGCGTGGATGAAGAACCAGTATCGCGAGGCGCTGGATCGTGCGAAGCAGGAGAATAAGCTCGTGCTGGTGGACTTCACCGGCTACGCCTGCACGAATTGCCACTGGATGAGAGCCAATATGTTCCCGCGCCCCGAGATCGCCGCGGCGATGAAGGATTTCGTGCTGGTGGAGCTTTACACCGACGGCACGGATAGCGCGTCGGAAGAGAATCAAAAGCTGCAGGACCAGAAGTTTTCGACTGTTTCGCTTCCATATTATGCGCTGATGGACGCGGATGAGAAAGTGATCGCCACGTTGGGGAGCACGACCAACGCGGAAGAGTTCTTGACGTTCCTGAAAATGCGCCCGGCGAGTTAGGCTAGTTCATTGATATGGTTGCCGTGAACCTGGAATTGCCGGCGGAACTCGTTTCTGCCGCGAAACTCGATCAGGGGAACGTATCGCATGAAGCTGCCAAGCTGATTGCTTTGCATCTATTCCGCGAAGGAACCGTTTCCATCGGGCGAGCAGCCGAGCTGTCTGCCACTCCACTCGCGGGTTTCATGGACTTCGCCGCCGCGCACGGTGTTCCGCCGCTTAATTACGGCCTGGAGCAGTTGGAGAAAGACCGATGCACGCTGGCCAAGCTGCGTGGGACATGAATGTTGCCCGGCTAGTCGGGATGGGAAAGGTCATCGCGAGGCTCGGTAGCAAAACAAACGCACAAGAGTTTCTCAAACTCGTCCGTTTCTTGATCTGCTTCAACAGTGGGCGAAGAGGCCCATAATAGGATTAATGAAGGGGCTACGAGTCTATGCGGACACATCCGTGTTTGGCGGGTGCTTCGATGCCGAGTTCCAAAAGGCGAGTCGGCAGTTTTTTCGCGAGGTGCAGGCCGGCCGATTCGTAGTCGTCATCTCCGATGTTACGACACGGGAGCTTCTGGAGGCGCCTGAAGAGGTGCGGCTGGTGTTAGCTGAACTGCCGGAAGAGCAGGTCGAGGAGATCGCAGTTGACGATGAGGTCATCGACTTACGCAATGATTACCTGGCTGCCGGCGTGGTTGGGCCTGCGTCGGAGGCGGACGCGGAGCATATCGCGGTCGCAACTATCGCAGAGGTTGATTTGGTGGTGAGCTGGAACTTCAGGCATATTGTTCATTTTGATAAGATCAGGGGATTCAATGGGGTCAATGCTTTGAAGGGCTACAGGACATTGGAAATCTATTCGCCGGTGGAGGTAGTGGAACCATGAACCGCCAGGAAAACCTCGATTGCAACGAGATGAAGCGCCAAGCGCAGGAAAAGGTTCTTCAGAAATACGCTGGTATACCGGTAGATGAAGCCCGCCGCCTGCAAAGAGAAGCCGCGCTCCGTGATCCGATCCTCGGTCCTTTCCTGACAAGACTCAGGTCTAACAAGGCTGCGCGACGAGGGCATCGAGTCGCGTAGGCCATGTTTCGCACGATTCGATTTCTCGTCCTAAGTTTTCCGTGTTTCGCCCAAGCTCCTATCCGTGGGTTTCCGCCTGACCAATGGAAAACTCAGCACGAATTCGAAGACAAAGCTAAGGCCATCCCGTTGCCGGAGCGGATTCGGATTCACATGGAGCGCATGTCGGAGAAGCCGCATCATGCGGGGTCTCCGGGATCGAAGGCGGTTGCCGATTATGCGTTTGGGCAGCTCAAGGAATGGGGGCTGGAGGCGCGCATCGAGAGTTTCGAAGCGCTGTTGCCTTATCCGACGGTTCGCGTGTTGGAGATGACCGCGCCTACGCGGTACCGGGCGCTGCTCAAGGAGCCGGCCATCGCCGAGGACAAGGACACTGCACAGGCGGGACAGCTTCCCACCTTCAATGCTTACTCGGCGTCGGGGGACGTGACGGCGCCGCTCGTGTATGTCAATTTCGGTCTTCCGGATGATTACGAATACCTCAAGAAGCAGGGGATCGACGTCAAGGGGAAGATCGTCATTGCCCGCTACGGCAAGGGATGGCGTGGGACCAAGCCCAAGCTGGCGCAGGAGAGTGGGGCCGTAGGGTGTTTGATTTACTCGGATCCGCACGAGGATGGGTATTTTCAGAACGAGGCGTATCCGGCGGGGCCGGCGCGGCCGGCGCAAGGTGTGCAGCGCGGCAGCATCCTGGATATGCCGATCTATCCGGGCGATCCGCTTTCGCCGGGCTGGGCGTCCGAACCGGGTTCGAAGCGGCTGTCGCGGACGGAGTCGAAAGTTCTGCTCAAGATTCCGGTGATGCCAATTTCCTATGCCGACGCGGAGCCTTTGCTCCGGGCGCTGGGAGGTTCCGTCGCGCCAGAGGCGTGGCGCGGTGCGCTGCCGATTACGTATCACATTGGTGGTCACGGGCCGGCCACCGTGCATCTGAAATTGGATTTCGATTGGACCAACAAGCCGCTGCACGATGTGATCGCCGTCATTCCCGGCTCGGCGTACAGGGACCAGTGGATCGTTCACGGCAATCATCACGATGCGTGGGTCAATGGCGCGACCGACCCGATTAGCGGAGCGTCGGTGCTGCTCGAGACGGCGCGCACGCTCGCCCAGTTGCGCAAGCGCGGCTGGCAGCCGAAGCGAACCATCGTGCTGGCGCTGTGGGACGGGGAAGAATTCGGGCTCGTGGGCTCGACCGAATGGGCGGAGAAACACCAGGAAGAACTGGAACGCAAGGCCGCGGTGTATATCAATTCGGATTCGAACGGGCGCGGGAAGCTGGCGAGCTCTGGCTCGCACACGCTTGAGACCTTTATGAGGGAGGTGTTGCGCGACCAGAAGGACCCCGGGAGCGAGAAGAGCCTGCTCGAAGCCGAGACTGGCGAATTTCATCTGGCGGCGCTGGGCTCGGGCTCGGATTACGTTGCGTTTCTCGACCATATTGGAGTGGCTAGCCTCAACCTGGGGTTCGGGGGCTCGGAATCGGCAGGCGTCTACCATTCGATCTACGACACGATGAACTGGCACCAGCATTTTTCCGACCGGGACATGGTCTACGGGAGGGCGCTCTCACAGGTGATGACGACCGCGTTGCTGCGGCTCGCCGATGCGCCGGTGCTGCCGTATGAATTTCAGACGCTCTCGCGCACCGTGCGCGGGTATGTCGAGCAGATTCAGAAAGAAATGCCGAAGGACTCGGTGGCGGTCGATTTTCGCGAGGTTCAGGGCCAATTGGGGCGGCTTACGTCTGTCTCCAGGGCATACGATGAGGAACTAATGAAAAAGGGCTCGGTTCTTCCGGAGCGGCTTGTCAGGGTGAACGAGGCTTTGGCACGGGCCGAGCGTGCGCTGCTATTGCCCGATGGTCTGCCGCAGCGCGAGTGGTATCGGCACCAGATTTATGCGCCGGGTCTGTACACCGGATACGGGGCGAAGACGCTGCCGGGGGTGCGCGAGGCGGTGGAGGGACAGCGCTGGGAGGAGGCGAGTCAGCAGGTGCGGCGGCTAGCGCAGGCGCTGCGGGCGATGGGATCGCAGATAGAGGAAGCGACGAAACTGTTTCGAAGTGGTGAGTAGACGGCGGGTCACGGTAGGGCGAAGACGACCAGGGATTGGTTGTTGCCGCGTGCGCCGCTGGCAGCGACGATGGCTACGTACTGCTTCCCGTTCTTGGCCTGATACGTCATCGGCATCGCGGTCGCCGTGTAGTCTAGCTTGGTGACCCAGAGTTCCGCGCCGGTCTTGGAATCGAAGGCGCGGAAACGGTTATCGGCGGTTGCGCCGATGAACACCAGGCCCCCCGCGGTCGCGATTGCGCCGGCGGTGTTCGTTGCGCCGGTGTTTTGTTTGCCCTCCGGTAACGATTCGGTGATGCCGAGAGGCACCTGCCAGGCGAAGTCGCCGGTGTTCGCATTCACCGCGATCAGCCGGCCCCATGGCGGTTTATAGCAAGGCAAATTCGCGTTTCCAACGCTGGCGGTGAATCCCAGGAGACCTGGCGCGCCAGCTCGCTCATAAGCCACCAGACCTTCCGTGTTGCCTGGGGTGTATTTTGCGTTCTTCTGCATCCAGCCGATGGCGGGGCTGTCCCTGGTGTTCACGAAGACATAGCCGAGTTTCGGATCCACTGCGGTTCCGCCCCAGTTGGCGCCGCCGGTGAATCCGGGGAAAATGATGGCCGGTTTGGGCGGAGCGCCCTCGGCGTGGTAGGGGAACGGAGTATACGGTCCTCCATTGGAGAGGCCGCCGAACTTATCCCATAAATCCTGGCAGGCTTTGGCGTGCTCTGGCGTAGTATCGTCGGCGGTGACGATATCTTCCTTCTTGAAACTGACGCGCGAGATCGGCGGCGGCTTCAACGGGAAAGGCTGCGTGGGTGAATACCACTCGCCGGGAACATCGCCTTGGGCGACCGGGCGCTCTTCTACGCCGAACACCGGCTTGCCGGTGACACGGTCCAGGATGAACATGTAGCCGGACTTGCCTACTTGCGCCAGGGCTGGGATTCTCTTTCCGTCTTTCACGATGTCGATCAGCCCGGGAGCCGGGGGGAGATTGTAGTCCCAGAGCTCGTGATGGATGGTCTGGAAATACCATTTGAGTTTTCCGGTCTCCGCATCCACGGCGACGGTCGAATTTCCATAGAGGTTGATGCCGGGGCGGTCTCCGCCGTAGAAGTTGGCCCCGGGTCCGCTCACGGGCATATAGAGGATGCCGCGCTGTTCATCGACCGTCATCGCGAACGCCCAGACATTGTTTCCGGTGCGATTCTTCCAACTCTCGTTGCCCCAGGTGTCGTTGCCCGGTTCACCGGGGCGAGGGATGGTGTGGAACTCCCAAAGCTGCTTGCCGGTGCGGGCATCATAGGCGCGCGAGTCGGCGATCTGACCGCCCGCCTGATCCAACTGCGGCGCGATGTGGCGCATACCGGGGCCGTAGAAATTCGTCCCCATCAGGATCACGTTCTTGAAAATCGTTGGAACGCCGGCGAACGGCAGGTTCAGATCCACTTCGCCTTCGCGGCCGAAGCCAGGGTCGATCCGGCCGGTATTGGCGTTCAGCGCGACAAGTTGCTTAAGCGTCGTAAAGAGGATGCGGGGCGGATTGTTGCGATCCCCGGGCCAATAAGCCACGCCACGGAACGAAGCCGAGCCTGTCTCCAATTGGTGCCGCCAGATTTCTTTGCCGGTTTGCGGGTCGAGCGCTACGACGCGGTCGCCGGCGGGCAGGTACATCACGCCGTTGACCACGATGGGCGTTACTTCCTGAAAGATTTCGCTGGGGCTGGGCCCGATCAGGGATTTGCCCTCCGGCTGCAAGCGGTAGGACCAAGCTTGGGTCAGCTTGGAAACGTTCGCGGCGTTGATTTGCGTGAGCGGCGAATAGCGTGTGCCGGCCAGGTCGCGATTGTACATCGGCCAGTCTCCTGCGTTCTGTGCGGGCAGGAGAGCGCAACCGGCTAAGAACATCCACGTAGGGCGCATAGAGTCAATATAGTATCGTGTTTCTACCTATGTGACGTACCGGTACTAAGTGGTACGGGAAGGTGATTGAAGCTCTCGCGGGCGGATCTTACAATGCTGCCAGAGAGCGGGAAAAAGCCCTCAACCTGCAGCCCGGAATGGACGCCCGAGCCCCTGTTCGAGACAAGCTTTTTCCCCTTCTCGCCAAATCTACAAAAGGCGGCCGCGTCAGGCATCCGTTAGACGCTCCGTATCGGAGCGGTTGAAGTTTTTCTTATGGCGTCCGCAACCTCAGTCATGGATGGTGGCGTTGAAGTGTTCTTGTAGACCTTGAGGCGCTGATAGACTTCTCTCGCGGCGAGGGCGAAGCCTTCGGGGAGGCCGGCATCCGCGAAGGTGGCGGCAATCTCTTCCATTTCACCGACGAAGCGCCAGGCTTTCCGCGTGTTGTCCGCGACGGCTCGTTCGCATCGCGCGGGGAGTTCGGGGATCGAGCGCTGCCACTCGGCGAGGAGCGCGTCATCGACACCTTCGGCGATGGCGAGGGCGCGCACTGCCAGGAGCAGCGCCGAGGTGCCCTTGGTCCAGGTTGCGAACGCCATCTTGAGCGCCGAGGCGGCGCCCACCGGCGCATCGAGCGGGATCGCCTCCAGCAGGCTTCCTTCGAAGAGGCTGGCGGCTCGCTTGGCGCTGTCACCCGAGAGGTACAGGCGGGTTGAGCCGCTTCTCAACGGTGGGAGCCCGATTATGCCTCCATCCACGAGATCCACAATTCCGCCGATGGTGCGGGCGGTGGCCGGTGAGATCGCATTCGCATCGATGTAGAGGCCGGTAAAGTGGAGCGCCGCCACCGCGCGGGCGAGCTCGACGGCGGCGTGGGGCGGGCACACGGAAAGAACAACGTCGCTGCGGGAGACGAGCGCGGCGATCGAACCCGCGTCTTCCAATCCAGCGGCGGCGGCCCGGTCACAACTCGACTGGCTCCGTCCTTCCGAGGTCCACAGCACAAGCGCCCCGGCGGAACGCGCCGCTGCTCCTACGGCACTTCCCATCTCGCCCGGGTGTAGCAATCCAATGGTCGTCCTCGGCATGCCGCTGTATGGTAGCTTAGCTCGGATGCGTACACTGGTCGGAATCGTCGGAGCGGGGCCGGCGGGGTTGTTGCTTTCGCACCTCCTGCACCTGGAGGGCATCGAGTCGGTTGTACTGGAGGCGCATAGCCGGCAGTACGTGGAAGATCGCATTCGGGCGGGCGTGCTGGAGCAGGGCACGGCCGATTTGCTGACGCGAGCGGGTGTCGGCGAGCGGATGCAGCGGGAAGGCCTGGTCCATCGCGGGATCGAATTGCGCTTCAATCGTCGCGGCCATCGGATCGATCTGTCCGAGCTAACTGGCGGCCGCACCATTACGGTTTATGGCCAGCATGAGGTCGTCAAGGATCTGATCAAAGCCCGGATTGATGCCGCGGGGCAGATCATTTTCGAAGCGGCCGATGTCAGTGTGCACGATTTCGAAACCCTGACGCCGGCAATACGCTACCGCAAGAATGCCGAGCCGGAAGCGCTCAACTGCGATTTCATCGCAGGGTGCGACGGCTTCCATGGGGTATGCAGGCCGTCGCTGCCCGCTGGTGCGATCACGGTGTTCGAGCGGGAGTATCCGTTCGGGTGGCTGGGAATCCTCGCCGAAGTGCCGCCAGCGTCGGACGAATTGATCTATACCTACCACGAGCGAGGGTTCGCTCTATTGAGTATGCGCTCGGAGCGCATCAGCCGCCTTTATCTTCAGTGCGCACCTGAGGAGGACATCGCCAACTGGCCCGACGACCGGATCTGGCGGGAACTTGAAATACGGCTCACGGCCGAGGGCTTTACACTCAACGCTGGGCCGGTCATCCAGAAGGGCGTCACGGCGATGCGCAGTTTCGTGGCCGAGCCGATGCAATGGGGAAGGCTTTTTTTGGCCGGTGATGCGGCTCACATCGTGCCCCCGGCTGGAGCCAAGGGGATGAATCTCGCCGTCAATGACGTTCGTGTTCTGGCGCGGGCGTTCGCCGAATTCTATCGTTCCGGGCGGCGGGAGCTGCTCGACCAGTACTCGGAAACTTGTTTGCGCCGCGTCTGGCGGGTGCAGCACTTTTCCTGGTGGATGACGTCGATGCTGCACAGGTTCGATAGCAATAACGGGTTCGACCACCGGCGGCAGATCGCTGAGCTGGAGTACGTGACGAGCTCGCGGGCTGCGGCGCAGAGTCTTGCTGAGAACTATGTGGGCTTGCCGATGGAGTGAAATCTAATTCGTATAGGCGAGTGAGGCGGGACTAAAGTCCCGCGCAGGCTGAAGCCTGCCCATTTCATGGCCTAGGTCTCTGACCGTGTGAAAACGTTCTGCGTGGGTGGTATCCTTCGGCGGGTTGCGAAATCCGAATGGAGGTTTTACATTTCTGGAATAGAACCCCGCCCTGACGGGCAGGGCTTTGCGGGTTTGCGCACGTCTACGGCGCTCGTCAACCACCCCCGGAAAGCCCCGCCCGTTAGGGCGGGATCACGCGATGAAACATGTTCATGTGGTGAGAGACCTAGTCTCTCGTCCAGAAGTTCTAATAAGAAATTCGACAGCTTGATCGCGGGAGTTTCTAG
>JBGPHB010000142.1:0-8167 GCA_041484155.1 Bryobacteraceae bacterium | reverse complement strand
GGCGGTATTTCCCTCCCGGAGCCTGGAAGCAGGAATACGAGAAGTACCCGCGCATTATGTACGCGCCGACGCTGAGCGCAGACTGGCCGCGGCTTGCGATGGTCCGTGCGATCTACCAGCAGATGCCGTTTCTGGACCCGGTGATTGACGACTGGGCCCACATCAAGGCGAGAACGCTGGTGCTGGGCGGCGACAAGGATACTCCGAATTTTCCGGCGGAGGCAAAGCACATCGCGGACACGATTCCACACGGCGAGCTGGTGCTGATTCCCAATGTCGGCCACGTCCCTCATCTGCAAACGCCCGATATTTTTCATCGGGAGTTGCTGAAGTTTCTCAGGTCCGGGGATGCCCGGTAGGCTTCAGAAAAAGCATTTCACGCAAAGCGCACAGGACGCGGCGGCGTCTTCTGTTGCATTGGTGAAAAGGCTGCCGCCGCGTCCGTTGTGCGCCATTTTCACGGAGAGACGCCAAGGCCGCAAAGAATGTGCGTCGGGACGGTTCTGGAGTCTTGCTGTTTGTAGCGGCGTCGCGCAACTGCGGTTCCAGTGCGGCGCGGACCTCGTGTAGATATTCCACGCGGCCGCTCAGGATTATTACTTTTGGGCTTTGATGTCGTACTTGAAGTGAATGCCGGCGTCGAGCGATCCTTCGGGCTTCGCCTTTCCGCCAACAACTTGGTCTAGGTCTTTGCCGGAGATTTCTCCGCCGGCCGGTACCGACTCGTCCGGGTTGACAGCGCCGGGTACGCCGGTCGCGGGGATTTTTGGATCTTTGTCTGCCACGTTGGCTCCCTGGTCATTCCCATCCCTTAAGGCACGGGGAGAGAGTATGCAGTGTAGCACAGCTTTAGATAAGCGGTGCGCCTGAAAGTTCGCGGGCTGTACACGTACGCACGGGCGGCAATTTCGGCACGTGGGGTAACACTTCCGTGCTGCCGACGGGATTCAACATTTCTGAATAGAACCCCGCCCTAACGGGCGGGGCTTTCCGGCGTGCTTGAGGAATGCCGTGGACGGGCGCAAACCCGCAAACTCCTGCCCGTAAGGGCGGGGTTCAGTTGAGAAATGTAGAGACTCCAGGCCCCGCCCGTTCGAGTCTGTATGAAACCCTGATCCGGGGCAGATATATTGTGGGCGCTGTTGTGGAGGTCAGCAGTCGTTTTCGGTGGCCGCAGCACACTCTTTCCACTTTTAGGTCGCGCACCCTCATCCGAGAACACCTCTTGCCCTCGCCAAAACCGGCGCTCAGCGTGTATACTGATCACGCAAAGGAGCAAAAGCCATGAGCGAAGAAAAAGAAAAAGAGAACCAGAAACAGGCCGAAGAGTTGTCAGCGGAGGATCTGAAGCAAGTCACGGGTGGGGCCAGCGATATCTTTGCGAAGATTGGGGACATCAAGGGGGAGTCCCTAGACGACAAACACAGAGATCAGCGAGCCATACTGGTGAGTCCCGTGACAGCAGGTATAAAGATGCGTCAGCCGTGATGCGCGGGGTGTAGCTGCAACGTTCAAGAGCACCCGCTGGGGAGTTGCCAGCGGGTGCTCAAGGGAATACTATGATTTCGGACGCAACGCTCCCCGAGCTATACGCACCTTGGCTGCGCACCGTCGCCGGGGGCCCCATTCCGGCTGAGACCAAGGCAACCTGTGACCATTGCGCCATGCTTGCTTCTCCGGGCAGTGGTCCGGACGCCGGGTACTTCCATCCCGATACCAAGTGCTGTACGTTTAAGCCCAATCTCCCCAACTTTCTCGCCGGAAGGATTCTTTCCGAATCAGATCCCTCGATGTTGGAGGGCCGTAAGGCGGTCGAGGCACAGATCGCACGGCGAGTGGCCGTCAAGCCGAGCGAGGTCAGCTCGGGTTTTGTGTTCAGCTTGTTGTACGGAGCCACGCCCTTCGCCATGGGACGCGCTCCAGCATTGCGCTGTCACTACCTAAGCCCCGGGGGCGAATGCGGAATTTGGAAGCACCGCCCAGGCGTGTGTGCTACTTGGTACTGCAAGCACGTTCGCGGCGCCACGGGGCACCGCTTTTGGAAGCTCGCCGACAAACTCCTGCGCGAAGTGGAGCAGGACTTAGCGTACTGGTGCATGGCTCAGCACCAGGTCGGATCGGGCGAGTTAGGCGAACTCGCTCCTCAGACCAGACCCCACGTGTCCGAGTTGGATGGAGAGATCGACTGGGCGCAATATCGAAGGCTGTGGGGAAACTGGGCTGGCCGCGAAATTGAATTTTACCAGGCATGCGCGCGGCTGGTAGAAACTCTAACGTGGCCACAGGTCGAGGAAAACTGTGGCCCTCGGGTGGGGATTCTCGCGGGGCTCGTGCGCGACGCCTACGCCCACCTTGAATCATCTGCGATCCCGGAACGTCTGCGGATAAAAGAGGTCACCTTCACCGGATTCGAGGGAGGGAACTACAAGGTAACCGCCTATAGCGGATTTGATCCGCTGCTTATGCCTGAACGCCTTGCCCGAGTCCTGCGTTACTTCGACGGCCGCCCCACCGAGGAAGCTTTGCAGGCCATCCTCGTCGAACGTAGCGTCCGTTTGGATTTGAGTCTAGTAAGGCGTTTGGTGGATTTCGGAATCTTGGAAGCGTGGGACTCGGGAAAAAGCCTGTTCCCAATGGTGAGCTGACCGGATGACGAAGTCGCCGATTTCTGTCCGAATCCGGGACGGCTCATCCCAGAACCGCTTGATCCTCATCCTATAAAGGCCCGCCTTTTCAGTCTTCTGGGGGTGGAGCAGAACGTGCCTAAACAGATCCCGCAGGCATGTAGAACGAACCACCAGAACCGCGAATGCGTAGGTCATTTCAACGGACGGCGGAAAGGAACACCTGAATGCTGAAGTCGCTGCGGCACGCTTTACGGATGTTACGCAAGACGCCGGGATTCACACTGGTCGCCGTCTGCTCTCTGGCCATCGGGATCGGAACCACCTCGGCGACGTTCAGCGTCGCCGACGCCCTGCTGTTGCGGCCGCTGCCGGTGCTGGAGCCGAGCCGGGTGGTGGCGGTCACACCCGCCAGCCAGGGTGCGTTCGGCGCCAACTCAGCCATCTCCTATCCGGATTACCGCGATTTCCGCGACGGCAACCGCAGTTTCGAGGGTCTGACGGCCGTCAACCACTCCTCGTTCGGGTTCAGTCCCGACGCCACTGCGCTTCCCAAAGTCACCTACGGCATGTACGTCTCGGGGAACTTCTTCCGGACGATGGGCGTGCAGCCGGCGCTAGGCCGCGCCTTTTTGGACTCCGAGGATCAAGCGGTGGGACGGGACCCGGTGGTCGTGCTGGGCCACGATTTCTGGGTGAGCCAGTACAACGCGAGCCCGTCGGCCGTCGGCTCGACCATACGGCTGAACGGTACCGAGTGCAGGATCGTCGGCGTCGCTCCCGAACAGTTCACCAGCACCACCCAATTCTTAAAACCCTCCTTGTTCGTTCCACTGGCAATGTCGCCGCGGCTTGCGGGGCAAGACTATCTGGAGCGGCGCGATCTCCGCACGGTCAGCGTAAAAGGCCGGCTCAAGCCCGGCATCGGCGTTGCACAGGCGACCGCGGATCTTAGCGCCATCGCGGCGCGGCTCGAACAACTGTATCCTCAGACCAACCGCGACCGTGGCGTCCAGGTTCTGACCGAGCTTACGTTGCGCGCGAAGCAGTCACCGCCCAACGCGGCACTGGCGGGGATGCAATCCGTGCTGGCGCTCTGCGTCTTGCTGGTCGCGTGCGCCAATGTTGCCGGTCTGCTGCTGAGCCGCGCCCGTGCGCGCTCGCGTGAAATGGCCGTGCGGCTGGCGGTCGGCGCAGGCCGCGGCGCTCTCGTCAGGCAACTCCTGCTGGAAAACCTCTTACTCGCGATCGCGGGCGGTTTGGCCGGCGTTGGTCTGGCCTACGTCAATACCGACTTCTTTAACAGCATCCCGATCCCCACCGATGTTCCGCTCTCTTTCAAAGCCGTGGTCGACCAGCGCGTGTTGTTCTTTACGCTTGCCGCTTCACTCCTCAGCACGTTCATTTTCGGTCTCACTCCCGCGCTTCAGACCACGCGCCTCGATTTGGTTTCGGCGCTCAAAGCCGGCGATGTGGATACCCGGAGGCGCCGGCTCTGGGGACGCAACTTGATCGTGGCCGGCCAGGTTGCGCTCTCGCTGGTCCTGCTGGTGGTTTCCGCGGTCGTCTGGCAGGGCTTCCGCGATCAATTGGCGCAAGGGCCCGGCTTCCGGACCGATGGTCTGTATCTCACCAGTTTCGATACCCAACCCATTCACTACTCCGACGAACAGACCCGGAGATTCTACAAGGATCTGCTGGACAAGACCCGATCCGCGCCAGGCGTCCGGTCGGCGGTGCTGGCGTCGGACGTTCCGCTCGGATTCAACACCTCCAATGTCGGAGTGGTTCCGGAGGGCTATACGTTACCGCCCGGCCAGCAAGCCTTCAACACGTTGAACTACTACGTGAGCGACGGCTACTTTGCGACCCTGGGCGTCCCGATCCTGAGAGGGCGCGGCTTCCTTGAGTCCGACCGGGCCGATACGCCGCTGGTCGCGGTGGTGAACACCCAGTTTGCCAACCGCTATTGGCCCAAGCAGGATGCGCTCGGGAAGAGATTCCATCTTCGTACCGCTACCGGTCCGCTGGTCGAGGTTGTCGGCATCGCGGAAGCGGGAAAATACGTCTGGATCGCAGAGCCGCCTCTCGACTTTATCTATCTTCCGCACACCCAATATCCGCGTTCTGCCTTGATGGTGGTGGCCGAATCGACTGCGCCTGACGCGGCCGTTCTCGCGCCTGTCGTCCGCCAGATCGCGCACGACATTGACCCGTCGATGCCCTTCTCCGATGCGCGCACCATTCACGATTTCTTCAATCAACGCGCGGTGAAGACTCCGAACATGTTGGTTCAGGTGATTGCCGTGATTGGAATGCTGGGTTTCGCGCTGGCGATGGTAGGGCTGTACGCGCTGGTGGCCTATTCAGTCAGCCGCCGTTCTCGCGAGATCGGCATCCGCATGGCGATTGGAGCGGACCGTCAAATGGTGATTCGCATGGTGCTGCGGCAAGGACTAGTTCTGGGCTCGATCGGCGTCGCCGCCGGCCTGATCCTGAGCTTCTTCGCCTGCCGCGCCCTCACAGCGGGAGTTTGGATTCTCGCCAGCAAATTGAACTACGCGCTCCTGCCGGCCGTCGCCGTGCCGCTGCTGCTGGTGACCGTCCTGGCGACCTACTTCCCGGCCTGGCGCGCCTCGCGGATCGATCCGCTGCGCGCGCTGAGGGAGGAGTAGGCGGTGTGGGACATGCTTTAGCGAGGACGAGCCGTCACAAGTATCTGAAACTTTGGACGGCCCCGTGGGGCAGCCAGTCATGGCGGCGAGCCGGCCTCCGGGCCGGCTTGTCTTGTCGCGATGCAGCCGAAAAAAGCCGGCACGAAAGCCGGCTTGCCGGCAAGACTGCCCGCCCCACGTGAGTGAGGGAGACACATGCGGCGAAAGCCGATTCGATACCTACCTCTCCCCAGGGACCATCGGGTGGACTGGCCACGTACTATCCTATGTTCATGTTTACCGCGTGCAGTGGTGAACGCGGACGTGTATTCGGCAAATGAAACGTCGCATGACTCACGTACTCGGCGTGGCCGGACTCGCCGCCATCGGATTGAATGGCCAATCGCAGGCCGGACCGGAGCTTTTCGCGCGCGATGTCGTCAGTGCGGCCAACTATGCCGCAGGTACAGTCACGCCTGGTGAAATCGTAGTGCTCTATCCATCGAATGCGGGGCCGCTCAACCTCGCCGAATCGCACCTGGACGCCAACGGAAGGATGGCGAACTCAGTCGGCGCAACGCGCGTCCTTTTCGATGGTATCCCTGCGCCGATATTTTACTCCGTGCGCGGCCAGGTTGGAGCGATCGTTCCCTACGGGCTTTCGGACAGGAAAACAACAAACGTGGTGGTCGAGTACGAAGGCGTGCGTTCCACTCCGGTGACGCTGCCCGTAGTTCCAGTCGCGCCGGCCCTGTTTACCTTGGATTCGTCCGGAAAAGGACAGGCCGCGATGTTGAATGAGACGGGTTGCTGTAATTCCGCGCGGAGTCCCGCGATGCGCGGCTCCGTGGCCCAACTGTATGCGGTGGGCGCGGGACAAACCACGCCTCGGGGGACGGACGGGCTATTTTCGGACTATCCCCGCCTTGCCGACTATCCGATACCGCAATTGCCGGTGACGGTAACCGTCGGCGGTATCCCGGCCGAAATTCTTTATGCCGGTGAGGCGCCTCTTCACGTCACAGGCACGTTCGTGGTGAACTTTCGAGTGCCGCCGGATGCTCCGCTGGGTGACGCCATTCCGCTTGTCCTGACGGTAGGCAACACCCGTAGTTCGGACGCCGTCACCATGGCGATCCGGTCCTCTGTTCAACGCATTCTTGTCGTGGATCGTGATGCCGCGATTCGCCAATCACTCACTAAGATCCTGCGAAGCGCCGGTTATGAGGTGCTCTTGGCGCCGCTGGCCCAAGAACAACCCGTCGATTTGATGATTTGCGATCTCGCGGCGAATGACAAGGAAATCCCAAAGGAACACCGCCACGTCAAAATCATCGCTACCTCCGCGGCGTTAAGTCCCGATGTTTTGAAAGCCGCCGACATGCTCGGTGCTCAGGCGGTCTTGACGAAGCCTCTTTCAGCGGAACGGGTGCTGCGGAAGGTTCGCGAACTTCTAGCCGCGCGCCCTTTCCCTTGACAGTAGGCCAAGACATTGGCCACAGATGAACACGGATCAACGCTGATTGAAAAACGCCTTATCTGCGTTCATCGGCGTTGATCAGCGGCTCACAATTGTGCTTCCCCAGTGCTGTCGCCGACGCTCGCTACATCGACACCCAGCTTATGCATCACAGTCAGCAGAACATTGCCTTGCGGAGTTTCGGGTTTGCAGGTGCAATGTAGGTTGCCCTTAAGCTGGCCGCTCGCGTGTCCCGCCAGGAATAGCGGAACACGGCGGTGGCTATGAGTGTTCGAGTCGCCCATCGGGCTGCCGTACAGGACCAGGGAATGATCCAGAAGGCTGCCGTCGCCGTCAGGAGTATTCTTGAGTTTCTCCAGAAAATACGGGATGAAACTCACATGGTAACGGTTGAGCTTGGCGAACTCTGCGACCAGGGATGGCGTCTCGCTGTGATGCGACAACGTGTGAAATGGCGCCTTCACGCCGCTTTCAGGGAAAACGCGGTTGCTGGTATCGCGGCTCATCTTGAACGCGGACACGCGCGTGATCTCCGCGGCGAAAGCGAGAACCTGCAAGTCGAACATCAACTTCACGTGCGCTTCCCATGAGTCCGGCACGCCGATGGGAGCCGCGGCCAGAACTCTTTTCTCGCTACTGGCGTTATGTTTCTCGATCGCCTCGATTCGCAGTTCAATTTCACGAACATCTTGGAGATAGGCGTTGAGCCGCCTCCGGTCCTCGGGCCCGAGGTTGGTTTGAAGCCGGCGCACCGGTGCTGCGATCCCGTCCAGAATGCTGGCGGACTTGCCGTCACCGAACAGATTCTCAAACGCGACGCGCGGGTTTATGGTCATCGGCACGGGAGTGGCCGGGGAAGCCCAGCTAATCGTCTCCGAATACACACAGCTATAGCTGAACCCACACTCGCCGGGAGAGTCGATGTTTTCGATGCAAAGCTGGATCGACGGCAAGCGCGTATCCTGCCCAAATCGCCGCGCATAGAGCTGATCGATCGAGGTGCCATTGTAGATGTCCGAACCTGCCGTCTGTTTCGGATGCGCCGCGGTGAGGAACACGGCGCTCGAACGGAAATGGTCGGCTCCCACTTCGGACGGCGCAAGGGCCTCCGCCTGGCGGGCATCCGTGCCGCTGACAATCGTGATGTATTCGCGATACGGCGCGAGTGGTTCAAGCGAGTAGGAAAAGTCGAAGTCGGACCCATCCTTCTCAGGACTCCAGTAGTGCTTGCCCGAGCCTTCTTCGGTGCTGCCGGCCGACCCGTGCACCATTTCAATGCACGCCAGGCGACTCCGAGAAGAGGCCGCCGTCCGGCGCAGAGGCGTTTGCGCGGGCACCATCGAGTCCAAGAATGGCAGGGCTAAACTTACGCCCATCCCACGAAGCAGCGTGCGGCGCGAAAGGTGTTT
>JBGPHB010000141.1:0-8168 GCA_041484155.1 Bryobacteraceae bacterium | reverse complement strand
GCCGGCCTGGAGCGCGGCGATGGTGGCGGTTACAGCGCCCAGCACCCCGGCGGTTTCGCAGGTCGGCTGCGCGCCCTGCGGAGGCTCGGGGTAGACGCACCTAAAGCACGCCGTGCGCCCGGGTACGATCGCCAGCTTCAAGCCGTAGCTTCCCACCGCGGCGCCATAGATCCAAGGGATTTGCTCGCGTACGGCTGCGTCGTTAATGAGAAAGCGGGTCTCAAAGTTGTCGGTGCCGTCGAGAATCAGGTCGATTCCCTCCAGCAATTCGGACACGTTTGAGGGCGTCAGATCCGCGACCATCGGCTCGAGCGTTACCTCGGAGTTGACCTTCGCCAGGCGCCGGGCGGCAGCCGCTGCTTTCGGCAGCCCCTCGTGGGCGTCCGCCTCGTCGAACAGGAATTGGCGTTGCAGGTTGCTCGCTTCCACAAAATCCCGGTCGACCAAGCGCAGCAGCCCGACACCGGCACGCGCCAGCAACTCGGCCTGGAGGCTCCCCAGCGCTCCACAACCGACGATCGCTACGCGCGCCCGGCGAATCCGGTTTTGACCCTCTTCGCCCACGGGCGCGAAGCGAATCTGGCGGGAGTAACGAGTTTCAGCGGGATGCATCTCTAGTATTTGAGGGTCTGCCCACGCCTCCACTGACGATGGTAGCAGCAACACGTGCGTTATCATTGTGGGGCGTGCGTTCGCCGGTGTTGCTGCTCGTGTGTATCATGTTCGCCGTCGTCATCGCGCCCGCCCAGGAATCTGGAACGGATTTCGCGGGTCGTACCATCGGGCGTATCGAATGGGACCCGCCGAACCAACCTCTCCCGAGCGCCGAGCTGGAGCGGCTGTTGCCGTTCCATGCCGGTTCCACGCTCAAGCCGGCCGACGTTCGCACGGCCATCGAGAAGCTCTACCGAACCAACCGTTTCGCCGACATCTCGATCGACGCGCGACTCGAAAATGGGGCCGTAACCCTGCGGATCGCCACGCAGCTCACCTATTTCGTGGGCGAAGTGACGTTCGAGGGAGTCAATGATCCGCCTAGCAAAGGACAACTCTCCACGGCGGCCAAGCTCGAGTTGGGCGCCCAATTCGCCGACAATGACCTGCCGCAGTCCAGCGAAAACATCCTGGATCGTATGCGAGCGAACGGTCTTTACCAGGCCAAGATCAGGTATTCCGTCGATCGCGACCCGGACACCGAGGAAGTGAGTATCCACTTTCACATCGATTCGGGCGACCGTGCGCGCTTCGACGGCGTGCAACTTTCAGGCAACTTCAAGAAATCACCGGAGAGCGTGATTCGCGAAACACGCTGGAAGCGGTCTCTGGGGCCGTTCCCGTTGACCGGGTGGCGGGAAGCCACGGAGAAGCGTGTCCAGACGGGAGTCAACCGCGTTCTCCAGGATCTACAGCGCGGCGATCACCTGGCGGCGCGCGTCACGCTGGATCGGCTCGACTATCACCAGGCCGCCAACACCGTGACCCCCAATCTGGCCATCGAAAGCGGCCTGGCCTTGCGGGTAAATATCGTCGGGGCGAAGGTCTCGAATGGCCAACTGCACAAGTTGATCCCCATTTACCCGGAGCGCACCGTGGATCGCAGCTTGCTGGTGGAAGGCGGGCGCAACCTGGTCGAATATTTTCAGTCGAAGGGTTACTTCGACGCCCAGGTCGACCTCGGCGACGTCAGGTCCGAGAGTGATAGCGAGGTGGTGGACTATCGCATTACGCCCAACGTCCGCCACAAACTGGTGAAAGTCGAGATCGCCGGCAATCATTTCTTCGACACGGAGACACTGCGTGAGCGGATCGATATCCGGCCGGCGAGTTTCCTGCGCTCGCGCTACGGACGCTATTCGCAAAGGCTGCTCGATCGCGATCTGGCGACGATCCGCGATCTGTATCGCTCGAATGGTTTTCGCGACACCCAAGTCATCGCCAAGACCGAGGACGATTACCACGGCAATCTCGGACACCAATCCGTTCGGCTAGAAGTGCAGGAGGGCGCCCAATCGTTGGTGGGCAGACTTGACTTGGAAGGCGTGGAGGCGGCGGAAACCTCCTACTTGCGCTCGCTGTTGCAATCCACGGAGGGCCAGCCCTTCAGCGAGGCGAATGTGGCCGCCGATCGCGATAGTATTTTGAGCTACTACTACAGCAACGGCTATTCCAACGCAACCTTCGACTGGACGCAGACTCCGGACGCGAAGCCCGCCACGTTGAACCTGGTCTACACCATCCGCGCTGGCAGGCACGATTTCGTGCGCAGCGTGCTGATTCGGGGGCTGGATGTGACCCGATCCACGCTGGTAACCAAACGCATTCTCCTGGCGCCGGGCGATCCGATCTCGCAGAGCCGCATCGGAGAGAGCCAGCAGAAGCTGTACGACTTGGGCATCTTCTCCAAAGTGCAGACGGCGATTCAAAACCCCGAGGGCGAGGAAGATCGCAAGTATGTGCTGTTCCGGGTCGAGGAAGCCAATCGGTATTCCTTCAACGCCGGCGCCGGCGCCCAGTTGGGGCGCATCGGAAGCGGAGTCACCACGTTTGACGAGCCCGCCGGCGCCACCGGCTTCAGCCCCCGGCTCTCCTTGGGGCTGAGCCGCCTCAACTTCCTGGGGCTGGCTCACACCATGAGCCTGCAAACGCGCTTTTCCACCATCGATCAACGGGCGGTGGCCAGCTACCTGGTGCCTCAATTCACCGGACACGAGAATCTTGCGCTTACCGTCTCCGGGCTGTTTGACAAGTCACGCGATATACGAACCTTCTCCGCGCGGCGTTGGGAAGGGTCGGTCCAACTTGCCCAGCGTCTCACCCGCGTCTACAGCTTGCAGTACCGCTATACCTTCCGGCGGATCACGACCAGCGACCTGGTGATCACTCCTGAGCTGATTCCGCTGATCGCCCAACCCGAGCGCGTCGGCCAGGTCTCCATGACCTTCATCCAGGACCGCCGCGACGATCCGGTGAACTCCCACCGCGGTATCTACAATACCGTCGACGCGGGCGTGGCAACGAAAGAATTCGGCTCGGAAACGGTTTTCACGCGGTTGCTGATACGCAATTCCACTTACTATTCATTGAGCAAGAATGTAGTGCTCGCACGCACTCTTCAATTCGGTTACATCCAACGGTTCAGCGGCTTTTCCCAGATCCCTTTGGCGGAACGCTTCTTCGGCGGCGGCGCTTCGTCGAATCGGGCGTTCCCCGAAAACCAAGCCGGGCCTCGGGACGGGATCACCGGCTTTCCACTCGGCGGCAATGCGTTGCTGTTCCACTCCACGGAATTGCGTTTCCCCTTGATTGGGGACAATATTGGAGGCGTAATCTTTCACGACATGGGCAACGTGTTTGCCGAGTTGCGCGACATCAACGTTCGCTTCCGACAGCGGAATCCCCAGGACTTTGACTACATGGTGCACGGTTTTGGATTCGGGATCCGTTACCGCACGCCCATCGGGCCCCTCCGTGCCGACATCGGTCTCAGCCCGAATTCGCCACACTTTTCCGGATTCAAGGGTACCCAGGACGAGTTGATCGCGTGCGGCAAGAACTGCCCGACGATGGCCCAACGAATCAACGTATTTCAGTTCCATTTCTCCCTGGGGCAGACATTCTGATGTTGCGGCAAGCGGTTGTCCCTTCGATCGTGCTTCTGCTGCTGCCGGCGGGCGCCACTCGCGCCGAGGTTCTCGACCGCATCGCCGTTACGGTCGGCAAGAAAGTCATCGCGCAAAGCGAGGTGATTCGCGATGTTCGCATCTCCGCGCTGCTCGATCAAAAGCCAGTCGATACGAGTAGCGAGCAGAAGCGTAGATCGGCCGACCGGTTGGTGGAACAAACCCTCATCCAGCAAGAGGCCGAATTCAGCCGTCTGCCGCTGCCCTCGGCCGACGAAGCCACCCAGATGCTGGCACAAGTGAAAGCGCAATACCCGTCCGAGGCGGAATACAGCGAGGCTTTGAAACGCTATCAAGTCACCGAGGAGGATCTGGTCAACCATCTGCTGGCGGGGCTGCGGGCGATGCGCTTCACCGATCTCCGGTTTCGTCCCGAGGTCCAGGTCTCGCCGGAGGAAATCCGCGAGTTTTACGACCGCCTGGCCAGCGCGAACCCGGCCCAGATCCCGGCGTTCGAGGAAAGCCGCGACCAGATGGAAAAGCTGTTAGTCGATCAGCGTGTGGCGCAGGCGCTCGACCGCTGGCTCGGGACCCAGCGGACGGAGACCGACATTCTGTTCCGGGAGCCCGCGTTTCGATGAGAACCTTTGGCCGAGTCTCGTTGCGCGTCGGGGTGGCGGTGGTCATTCTCCTGGCGGCCTGCGCCATCGCCGGCCTGCTGGTGGTGCGAAGCGGTTGGTTCCACGAACGCGTCCGCGAACGCCTGATCGCCGAGATCGAACGGTCGACCGGAGGCCGTGTCGAGGTGGGCAGTTTCGCATTTGACTGGACCCACCTGGTGGCCACGGTGTCGCCTTTGGTGCTGCATGGAAAGGAGCCGGCCGGCGAGCCGCTGCTGCGCATTCGGTCCGTCGCTCTCGGCTTACGGATCATCTCGGCGCTGGAACGCAGAGTGGATTTGGCGTCCCTCAGGGTCGAGAGCCCCGTGGTTCAGATCACCGTATACCCGGACGGCTCCACCAACTTGCCGAGCCCGCCCGTCCGGGGGGACAAGAGCTGGGCCGAGAATCTGGTCAATCTGAAAGTGGGCCGGTACGAGATCGTGGACGGAATCTTGGAATATGATAATCGCAAGACTCCGCTAAGCGCGCGCGGAGAAAACCTTCAATTGCGCATGACCTTCGAGCCTCGCGGACCGCGCTATCGCGGCGAGCTGTCGTCGCGCCGCTTGCGTTTGATGGCGCCCGCCATGGAGCCGGTGGAAGTCGACGCGTCTACCGCCTTTACGCTTGCGAAGTCGAGGATCGAATTCTCACGAATCCACTTAGCGACCAGAGAATCGCGATTTGACCTCGCGGGCGCTTTTGAAGACGTTCGATCACCTCATGGCACCTTCACCATGAAGGCTAACGTTCCGATACGCGAAGCGGTCGCGCTGTTTCATCTACCCTTGGCGCGGAGCGGCTCCGCCGCATTCGACGGTCGATTGTCGGTCTCGTTTGAAAAAGGGGTTGTGTACAACCTGAACGGGCGCGTCGACGCGCGCGGGATCGGGTACACGCAGGACCGTTTGAAAATCGAAGGCGCGGAAGTTCGCGCCAACTTGAACCTGACGCCGGAAAAAGTAACACTACGTTCGGTCAAGGCCACGGCGCTTGGCTCGAGACTCACGGGTCAGGCCGACCTTATCAATTGGCGCGACTTTCATTTCGAGGGGAAGTTCGACGGACTCAGCGTGCGCGAGGCCGCAAGCGTTGCGACCGATCGCCCCATTGCCTGGAACGGAATGCTGGCCGGCGCCGTGACCGCCGACGCCGTCCTGGGACAGTCTTCCGCGAAGGTACAGGCGAGTGTGGAGGTCACACCGGCGGTGGAAGGTACGCCGATCGAAGGCCAGCTCGACGTTTCCTACGATCAGGAGTCAGGATTGGTGCGGCTGGGCAATTCCTACCTGGCGACTCCCGCCACGCGTCTCGACCTGATGGGTACGCTCGGCCAGACGTTGCAAGTGCGTGCGCGGTCTACCAATCTCGATGATCTGCTGCCTGCGCTCGCCATGGCCAGCGACGACGCGCCCAAGGCGATGCCCCTGAAATTGGTGAACGGAAGCGCAACGTTCACTGGGACGGTCTCCGGGCCGCTCGACGATCCGCGCGCCGCCGGACAAGTGGCTGTGACCAGCGCCAGCATAGAAGGTCACGCTTTCGACCGGCTCACAGGCGACGTGGAAGCGAGCTCGCAGCGGGTCCGGCTTCAACGCGCGCTGCTGGCGCGCGGCGTCACCGAGATTCGGGGATCGGCGGAGCTCGCCCCATCGGCGGGGAAATTCGAAAACGGAGTGATGTTCGCGCAGTTGGAACTTCGCAATGCTTCTCTCGCCGAGCTCTCCAAGGAAGCCGGTGTCACCTCGGCGATCAGTGGAACGGCCACGGCGAACATCCGCGTGTTTGGCACACTCCACCGCCCGGAAGCCGAGATCCGGGTCCAGTTGGAGAAACCCGCGGCATTTGGCGAGCAAGCGGATCGCTTGCGAGCCAACCTGCGCTATTCGCCCGCTGAGATCAATGTCACGCTGGGCGAAGCGGACGCGGGTCCCGGTAAGCTGCGTTTCCAGGGCGCCTATCAGCATCGCGAAGACGATTGGAACAACGGCGAGCTTCGATTCGAATTGGCCGCGCAAGCCATGCCGATCTCGCGCTCCCAAACGCTGGCGAAACTCCAGCCCGGCATCGACGGGACACTGGACGGAAAAATCGACGGCACGGCGCGCATCGTTAAAACCGAGCTGGTCGTCAATGCGGTAAACGGAGAGGCTTCCGCGCGTGGCCTCACGTTCGATCGCCAGGCGGTGGGCGACTTCTCCCTGGTGGCGGAGACGCATGGACTTGAGCTGGCGCTTCGCGCCCACGCCCAGGTCCATGAGGGGACTATCGAGGGCCAAGGCTCCTGGCGCCTGGAGGGAGACTATCCTGGCTCGGCGAAGATTCGTTTCTCTCGAGTTGGCGTTGCGACACTGCACAGTTTAGTGATGATCGCAGGAACCCCCGAGGAGCAGGCGGCCACGCCACCGTTCGAGGGGTTTATCGAGGGCGGCGCCAGCCTTACGGCGTCGTTGCGCAAACCCCAAGACTTCCGCGCCGAGCTGATCCTGGACGCGGTCCAGATCAATGCCAAACAGACCCAGGCTCTGCGGCTCGGCGTGCAGGCACAGGACGTCGTACTCAAGAACTCCAAGCCGGTGGTGGTCGCGCTCTCGTCGAAAGAGGCGCGCATCAGTTCGGCGCAGTTCGCCGCTCGCGACACCAGCCTCGAGGTCACAGGCGGCATGCCTTTCAACACCAAGGCCGGCGCCGATTTGACGGTGCGCGGGGCGGTGAATCTGGTCATCCTTCAATTGCTCAACCCGGACCTGCTGGCGCGCGGCAACGCCACCGTACAGGCGTCGATTCGGGGGAATCTCGCCAATCCCCAGTTGAACGGGCGGATGGAGCTGAAGAATGCTTCGCTCTATCTAACCGATCTGCCCAACGGCGTGGACAATGTAAACGGCGTGCTCCTGTTCGATCGCAATCGCGCCACCATCGACAAGCTGACGGCAGAAACCGGAGGCGGCACGGTCACCATCGGCGGATTTGTGGAGTTCAGCTCCATCCTGGTCTACCGCCTGCAAGCCCAGGCGCGAAACGTGCGCTTCCGGTATGCGGATATCGGGATCACATTCAACACAACACTCAACTTGACCGGCACTTCGGACGCGAGCACGATGTCCGGTGTCCTGACGCTGAACCGGGCCACGGTCGATCCGCGTGCCGATCTAGGCGAGCTTTTGGCGGTGGCCACCAAGCCTGGGCCGGCTGCATCGCCCGACGATTACCTGCGCGGCATGCAGTTCGACGTGCGCATCGAAAGCGGGCCGAGCTTTCAGCTCCAGACCTCACTGACACGCGACGTAGAGGCCGAGGTGGACCTGCGCCTGCGCGGAACACCGGTGCGGCCGGCGTTTCTCGGGACCATTTCCGTGGATCAGGGCGAGGTAGAAGTGTTCGGCAATCGCTACACCATCGACCGTGGCGATATCCGGTTTCTAAACCCGGTAAAGATCGAGCCCAGCCTCGATCTGAACCTCGAAACCAAGGTTCGGGGCATTACAGTCAACATCGCGGTCTCGGGGACCGTGCAGAAGTTGAACGTGAACTACAGTTCAGACCCGCCGTTGCAGTCCCGGGAGATCATCGCGTTGCTGGCTGTGGGCCGGGCGCCTTCGGCAAGCGGGGGCCTGGCCAGCAATCAGGACGCCACCGGAACATCAAGTTTCGCCGACGCAGGCAGCGGGCTGCTGGGCCAAGCGGTGTCGGCACAGCTCTCGAGCCGCCTGCAGCGCTTCTTTGGGGCCAGCCGCGTCAAGATCGATCCCACCGTTACCGGCGTCGACTACCTGCCACAGGCGCGCTTGACGCTGGAGCAGCAAGTCTCGAAGGACGTGACCCTAACCTACATCACCAATCTCAACCGCACGCAGGAGCAGCTCGTGCAAGTGCAGTGGGATAT
>JBGPHB010000140.1:0-8181 GCA_041484155.1 Bryobacteraceae bacterium | reverse complement strand
TGAGGGCGACATCGGGCGAGTGTTCGCGGTACATCGCCACAGCTTGCTGCCCATTGGTGGCCTCGGCGATGACGGTCATATCCGGCTGAGCGTTCACGATCGCGCCCACCCCTACCCGCGCAATCAAATGATCTTCGGCAATCAGGATTCGGGTCACGAGCGTAGAGGGACGCTGACGGTCACCTCGGTTCCCCCGCCAGGCTGGCTCGTTAGATCCAATTGGCCGCCCAAACGTTCCGCGCGCTCGCGCATGCCCAGGAGCCCGAAGTGTCCCTCCATGGTGGAAAAAGCGCCGGCCAGCTCGAAGCCGCGGCCGTCGTCTTTCACGCTCAAATGCAGATTGCGTGCTTCCATCCGCAGGCGAATCCAGATCCCGCTCGCCGCCGCGTGCTTGACCGCGTTGGTCACGGCTTCCTGGGCGATGCGGAGCACATTCTGCTCCACGTCTTCAGACAACTTGCGGGGCCCGCCGGAAACGTCGATTTCGACCGGAATGGCGCTTCCCGCAGCCCAGCGGCGCGCGGCGGCGGCCAGCGCGGAAGGCAGGTCCCGGTTATCGAGCGCCGAGGCGCGCAGGTCCATCACGGAGCGTCTGGCTTCCGTCAGGCTGTAGCGGGCCATTCTCTGAGCCAACTCGAGGTGCTGCTGCGCGACGCGATCGTTGCCACTCATCTTCATGGCGACAGCATCGAGCTGCGAGGAGATCCCGACGAAGCCCTGCGCCAGCGTGTCGTGAATCTCGCGCGCGATTCGCACCCGCTCATCGAGCACCAGTGAGAAGCGGCCGCGAATCTGCTTGAGCCGGAGCTGGTAGAGGCCGTAAATGGCGGCAAGAAAGGAAACGGCGCAGAGCCACAGGAAGGACCGCCGTTCGTAGAAGTGCGGCAACACGTCCAGGGAGAAAGAAGCCTGGTTCGAAGACTGTCCAGGCACGGAAGCCCGTACCAGGAAACGGTAATGCCCGCGCCGCAAGTTGTTATAGTCGATCACCCGGCGGGAGGCTGCCGGAATCCAGTCGCGATCCAGCCCTTCCAGCTTGTATTCATAGCGGACCCGTTCCGGTGCGCTCAGATGGATGCCAGTGTATCGAAACTGGATATGGTCCGGGCCGGGATCGAGTTTTGCGGCCTGGCCGAAGTCGATGTCCTGGCCGTCGACGCTGACCTCCACGAAACGAACCATGGGAGCAAGCACCGCTTGTTCTTGCGCAACCGCTCTGGGGTCGATCACCGCCAGCCCGCGACTGGTGGGAAACCAAAGACGGCCGTCACTGGTCCTGGCCCCGCCGCCGGCCGCCGGATATCCCGGGGAGCACTGCGCGCTCCTGAGTCCGTCCTCCACTCCGTAATTGACCGGAGTAAGAGTCCTGATCCGGCCGGCTGTGAAATCGCGAAGTTGTTGCTTGGCGACACGGCTGATGCCGCGCGTGGTGCTCAGCCACAACCATCCATTACCGTCATCCTCGATATGCGACACGTTATCGCTCAGCAGCCCGTCTTTGGCGGCATACCGGACGAAAGCGCCGTTCCGAAACGCGTTCAGCCCGTCGCCGAAAGTGCCGATCCAGAGCGTTCCATCCGCGTCCTGGTATAGCGATCGGATCTGATCGCTGCCGAGGCCGTCCGATGCGGTAAACCGCCGGGTCTTGCCGTCGTGGATCTGCCACAGCCCGTCTCCGTAGGTTCCAGCCCAGATGCTGCCATCGGGACCTTCGCTGAGCGTGACCACGACTGCGTTCACCACGGGACCGCCCGGAATGACGTTATGGAAACTGTTTCCAGTCCCCTGGTACACGCCGCCCGGAGCCCCTGCCCAGACCTGCCCGTGACGGTCTTCCAGTGCATCGAACACAGCGTGCCGCGCAAGTGGCTCGGGCAAAACGTAGTTTGAAAAGCGGCCCGCGTGCATCCGGCTTAGGCCCCCTCTGGTAGAGATCAGCAGGTCGCCGTTCCGGCTTTCGCGAATGGAGAAGACTTCGTTGCTCGGCAGGCCCTCTCGAGTCGTATAGGCCCGAAGCTTTCCTCCATGAAATGCCACCAAGCCGTCGCCATGGTATCCGACCCAGATTTCGCCCGTCCCGTCCTGGTGCACGGCGATCGGTTCATCGCTTGGCAAACCCTCGGTTCGGCCGTAGACCGTGAACCGGTCGTCACGAAACCGATTGAGTCCGCTGTTCGTGCCCACCCACAGGTCGCCTTCGCGATCCTCGAAGAGAGACCGCACCCAGTCCCGGTTCTGTCCGCCATCGAAGCTGGCGGGGACAAAACGGCCCCCTTGCAACCGGCTCAACCCCTCGTTGGTGCCCACCCAAAGATTCCCGCCGCGGTCTTCCCAGAGAGCGCGGACCAGGTTGTCTGCAAGGCCATCGCGAGAATCGAAGGTCCTCAGTTTGCCGTCCGGCGTGCGCAAGAGCAGCCCCTTTGTGCCGGCGATCCAAAGACCATCGTGGCGGTCCTTGATCATGGCTGTGACGATGTGGCCATCCAAGTCCTTGGGGCCGAGAACCGGCGAAAAACTTCCGTGATCGAGCTTCAACAAGCCGTCCACGCCGGCAATCCACAGGGTATGCTGGCGATCTTCGTAGATGATTCGGGCTGCCGTGACGGGAAGCAGGCGCTCGGCCGGATAGTTCGTGAATTTACCGTTCTCGAACCGGCTGAGCAAAACGCCCACGGCGATCCAGAGGGTGCCGCTGTGATCGACAAATAGGGACGTGATGACGTCATCGGGAAGTCCTTCGCGGGTGGTGAAGGTCGTAAACCGGCGATTGAGATAACGCGACAACCCGTTGGGCGTGCCGATCCAAAGACTTCCGTCATCGCCCGCGGCCAGCGCCGTAATGGAGTTGCTGGGCAGCGAGCCGTTGTCCTTGGTGAAGGTGACGAAATCGTAACCATCGAAACGCGTCAAGCCTTCGTCGGTACCCAGCCAGAGGTATCCGTCGGGCGTCTGGGTGATGGCGTGAATTGTGTCCTGGGGGAGACCGTCCGCCTGGGTCCAGACGGCGCGAGTGTACTGCGTGAGCGCCTTGTGGGGATCTAACGCGAACATTGCGCGAGCCCCCAGAGTCAGACAGGCCGCCAGCGCGAAAACCATTGCGGGTTGCGACCGGCGTCGCATGGAGACTCCAATGTAGCAAATCGCGAGATGCATGTTAGCCTGCTGATATGAACTGGACTGCGGTGGCGGCGATCCTGCTCGGCCTGGCGGTGATGCTGGGCGCGTTCGGCGCGCACGCGCTCCGAGGCCGCCTGGACGACTATGCCCTGGGCGTTTATGAGAGAGCGGTCCTGTATCACTTCATTCATGCCTTGGGGCTTCTGATCGTTTCGATCCTTCCCCGCGTCGGCGTCCTTGCTGAATCGGCTAGTACGTGGGTGTGTTCGTTTCTGTGCGCGGGGATTCTCATCTTTTGCGGCAGCCTATATGTGCTGGCGCTGACGGGAGTGCGGGGACTGGGTGCGATCACCCCGGTGGGCGGCGTGTCGTTCATCGCCGCATGGGTTTGGCTGGCGTATTCGCTGACGCGGAAGTAGTATCCTTAGAAATTGCCCAACGTCATTTGAACTGCCCATTGCTGATTCGAAATAGGAGGATTTCAATCGTGAAACAAACTCTATGTAGCCGGATTGCCAGGACCGTTTTGGCGCTCGCCTTTCCAATCGCCGCCCTGGCCGATCTGAACCAAACCACGACTCTGCCGGCCAACACGGCCCTGAACCTGGACACGGGCGTTACTTCCGGCTCCGGGGGAGACATTTTATGGAGCGGGAGCAGCGTCACCCCACAGGGTAAAGCCAAGGCGGCCGTCTTCGGCAACGTTGGCGCGGCAGGATTCTCCACCTTTACTCAGCCTATTGTGCAGTCGCTCTTAGCCGCCAGTGGGTCAACGGCGTCCATCCCCAGCAGCGCGCTGGTGGCGGGACTTGTATTTGTGGTGTCGACCAATGGCGGGAACTCTGCAAAGCTTCTGGTAACGGCAAACAGCGGCGGCTCGCTCACGCTTCAATTCACTACCTTCGGAGCGTCCGGCGGGGGCGGCGGCGGACCTACGATCACGCTGGTTCAGAACAACTCCAGCCGGACTCCAAACGGGTTCCCGAACTCCGGGATCGCGCCCAGCACGCTGTTTGTGGTCATCGGGACCGGTTTGGCCGACGCAGGCGATGCGACGCTTCATTCCAGCGAAGGAGCGGGGCTACAAACCACACTGAACGGAGCGAGCATCACCGTCGTCGTCGGCGGCACGACGGTGCATCCGGCTTTGTACTACGCGACCCCGACTCAGATCGATGGGGTTATGCCCGCCGCCACTCCGGTGGGAACCGGGACGCTCACGGTGACGTACAAAGGCGTGGCCAGCGCTGCCTTCACGATTCAAGTGGTGACCGCCGCGCCGGGAATCACCACGTTTAACGGTTCGGGTGTCGCCACCGATGCGACCACCGGGGCGTTGCTCACCTACACCAAATCGGGCTTTCCCGGCGAGATCATCATCCTTTGGGGGACCGGCCTTGGGGCCGACCCCGCCGATAGCGACACAACCTACACCACGAGCCCACACCAGGTGAGTGTTTCCTACACGATCTATATCGGAGGGGTCCAGGCGACCGTTGTTTATCAGGGCGGGTCGATCTATCCCGGCGTGGGTGTTTTCGGCGTCACCATACCGGCGTCGGTTCCCACCGGCTGCTACATTCCGGTGGCGGCAGTGACCGGCAACATCGTGAGCAACATCGTGACTTTACCGATCCACGCGGGTGGCGGTGCGTGCTCTGATCCGCAATTGGGGATCGACGGCAACACGATTTCGACACTCGGTGGGCAGACCACGGTCAAGACGGGCACCGTGCTCGTAGCACAGTCGACTGGACCGGGAGCGACGGGAGCTCCGGCAACCAGCAACAGTGCCCTGGCGATCTTTCAGCAAATCACGGGCGCGACCTACTCCGGCGGCGCGGGCGGACTGGTTTCGATCGGTGGATGCGTTGTCACGGTAACCACAGGTGGCGGAGGGTCGACCGGAACGACAACCGGACTCGATGCGGGGACCATAACTGTAACCGGACCGGGCGGAGCTCCGGTTACGCTGGGCGCGCTTCCGGGCTTCGTCGGATTTTACCTGGGAACGCTCTCGTCCATACCCTCGACGGGCGGAGCGTTCGTGTTTAACGGCGCGGGCGGAGCCACGGTTGGCAAGTTCACGGCCACGGTCAACTTTCCCAACCCATTGCTGAACTGGACGAATCAGAGCGCGGCCGCGACCGTCACCCGCAGCCAGGGGCTGCTGGTCACATGGACCGGTGGCGCCGCGGGCACCTACGTCATCATTAGCGGAACCTCGGTGAGCGGGACCGCGAGCGGCAGCTACACGTGCATTGCTCCGGTGGCGGCCTTGCAGTTTACGGTACCGTCGTATGTTTTGCTCAGTCTGCCTGCCGGCACGGGGACTACGTCGGTTCAGAATTCGACGAATTTCACGTCGTTTACGGCGACCGGTCTTGACTTCGGCGGCGCGCTCGGATCCGTAGGGATCTCGGTAAACTCCACGCACAACTGAATCCGCTCCCCAAGAAGCTGTGGAAAATTGTTTCCTCAGCCCGCTCCCTTACGGTCGCGGTTCGGTAAGTAGCTGATTGCGCAAATTGCCGATACCGAACCGCGACCGTGAGGGAGCGGGCTGAACGAATTTTTCACGGCTTCTAACGGTCGCGAAACGCAATGAGCGGGGCCGTTCTATTTGCCGAAAATGAACCTCGCGCGGCGGGGATCCGCTCCGCCTTCGAGCACACCGTCATGGACCTCGATGACCGTGGGCGCGGACCCATTGCTCCACTCCCCGGTGATCTGGACGCGGTGGCCCGCCGCGGAGAGCTTGTCGGTGGTGGAGCGCGGCATGCGTGCCTCCACGCTTAACCGGCCGGGCACGAATTCGTGAAACGCGAAGGAGGTGTAGAAGTGCTCGGTCTGGAACCGGGGCGCTTCCACGGCTTCCTGTGGCGGCATCCCGAAGTCGAGGATGTTGAGCAGAACTTGCAGCATCGCCTGGTCCTGGTTGTCGCCGCCCGGTGTCGACATCGTAAGGTAGATCTGCCCATCCTTGGTGACCACCGTCGGGCTGAGCGTCACGCGCGGGCGTTTTCCCGCACCAAGCTGGTTCGCGTGACCGGGCGTCAGCACGAAGGACTGCAGGCGCGTCGAGAGTGGAATGCCGGTATCGCCGGCGATCACGGAAGGCAGCCACGCCCCGCTCGGCGTCGCTGAGAACGCATTGCCCTGACGATCGACCACGTTCACGCAGGTAGTGTCGTGATCGGCGGAAATTCCGTTTCCGCCGGTCATGGGCGCGGACGCGCCCAGGTCCCCGGGCCGGCTCTCCATGGAAGCGTGAACGGGGTCGATCAGCTTCCTGCGTTCCGCCGCGTAGGATTTGGAGAGAAGAATCTCTTCCGGGATCTTGCTGAACTTCGGGTCGCCATAGTAGCGGTCGCGATCGGCGAAGGCGAGCTTCACCGCTTCGATCAAGGTATGCAAATACTCGGGGCTGTTATGACCCATCTTCTTCAGGTCGAAGCCTTCCAGAATATTCAGAGCCTCCAGCATCACCGGCCCTTGGGTCCAGAAGCCGGGTTTGTAAACCGCGTAGCCGCGATAGGTCGCGGATCTGGGCTCATCGAGGTCGGCTTTGAAGTTCGCCAGGTCCGCGTAGGCGATCAGGCCGCCGTTAGCTTCCGAGAACGCCGCCACGCGTTTGGCGATCGATCCCCTGTAAAACAGGTCGTGCACGGCGTGGATCTTCGCGGCTCGATTGCCGTGCGCCTGCTTTTCCGCGTTCGCCAGATCGCGCAGCGTGCGCGCCAGCGCAGGCATGCGCACCAGGTCGCCGCGCATCGGTGGCTTGCCCGTGGGATAGAAGAACTTGTAGGAATCCGGCCAGAGTCCCATGATGCGCTCAAAATCTCCTAGAAACTGGGCGAACTCGTCAGCGATGGGAAAACCTTCGGCGCACTCGATGGCCGGCTGCACCACCTGCGCAAAGGACATGGTTCCGTATTTTTCGAGCGCCAACAGCAGGCCGTCGAGCACCCCAGGCGTGATGGCGGAGCGGATGCCCTGCGCCGGAATGGGAGGCATCCGGGCGGGCATTTCCCATGGCTCGGCCGAACGGTGCTGGTAGTATTCGACAGTGGCTTTCGCGGGAGCCACGCCAACCCCGCTGATGGCGACCACGGGTTTGCCGGCCATCTTCACCAGCAGGGGCATTTCGCCGCCCAGGCCGAAGCGGCTCTGCTCGGTGACGGCCGCCGCGAGCGCCGTCGCCACTCCCGCATCCACCGCGTTGCCGCCTTGCTCCAGGATGCGGAAGCCCGCCTCCACTTCCAGGTTGTTGGCGGCGCCGACCATTTCATGCGTGCCGCGCACGGGCGGAAACATGGTGCGCTGCGCGACGACCGGCAGCGCCAGAAGAAGGAACGGGCAGAGTAACCGGGGTGAAGGGCTCATAAGGTTATGCTCTCATTTGTGCGACCTGGAAAGGGAGGTGCGCGGCGTTGTACAGACTGGCCTCATGACGGCGCGCTTAGTCTGCGACTTCAGCGATCATCGGCGGGGCGAAGAAATCCCAGGCCGTCCACGCTGCGCCCAAGGCAAGTGGGGCGGGCGGTCTTGCCGGCTTTTTTCGGCTGTATGGGGAAAAGAAAAGCCGGCCTGGAGGCCGGCTCGCCGCCATGACTGGCTGCCCCACCTCGCTACACTAACATCTGAATATGCGGGGAAAGGTGGAGGCTGCGGGACTGAGGCTTGATTTCCGGCATCGTTTTCGCGTGGCGTGGGAACTTACTTGGCCCATGGTGGTCATCGATGTGGCCGTTGTGCTGGCGATCCACGGCGTGTTTGATGCCCAGGGCGAGACCTGGGACTCGATTTGGGCCGTGGTGTCGTTCCTTGCCGTCTGGCCCTGGGTGATCCGCCGGGCGCTCCGCCGTAGAGTCATGGTCGTGCGCGTCGTTAACCAGTACGGCGATACCCTTCGGTACCAGGAGAGCCTTAAGGTCATGTGGCTGCTGGAGTGGCGGGCGACGGTCCTGCTGCTGGCCGCCGCGCTGGTTGTTTCGTTGGGGTTGAGGGTGACGGGCCGGCCTTCGCATGACTTCTCGACGCAGAGTCCGCTCGCCAACAGCC
>JBGPHB010000139.1:0-8230 GCA_041484155.1 Bryobacteraceae bacterium | reverse complement strand
TGAAGATTCTGTGGTTCGATTTTCTGCTGCTGACGATCTACGGCGCGGTCGTCTTCTATGTCACTACGAAAAAACTCCGCCAGAAGGTGGCTTGACGATGCTCCAGAGACTTCGCCACATCATGCGCAAGGAATTCATCCAAATGCTGCGCGACCCGCGCATGCGTGGGATGCTCGTGTTTCCGCCCCTGATTCAGCTACTGATCTTCGGTTACGCGGTGAATCTGGACGTCAACACCGCGCAGATCGCCTGGATGGACCAGGACCGGACGCCAGAGAGCCGGGAACTACTTTCGCAATTCGAAGGCTCTGGCCGTTTCGTGCTGGCGGGCGCGCCGAAGAGCGACGCCGAGATGCAGCGAATGCTCGACAGTGGCCAGGTAGAAGCCGTGGTTCGCGTGCTACCAGGTTTCGCGCGGGATATTTCGCGCGGCCGCGCCACCAGCGTCCAGGTGCTGCTGGACGGCACCAATTCCAACACTGCATCTATCGTCTCCGCGTACGCGAGTCAGACCATCGCTCGCTATTCGAGCGAGGTGCTGGGCCAGCAGCAGCGCATGAAAATGGTGGCTGCCACGGAGGCTGCCGGTGGACCCCTCCAACTGGCCGCGCCCCGGGTGGCGACCCGCACGCGGGTGTGGTTCAATCCTGACATGCGCAGCCGCAATTACTTCATCCCCGGCGTGATCGTGAACATCATCACCATCGTGACTCTGTCGCTCACGGCGATGGCCATTGTGCGGGAGAAAGAGATCGGCACCATGGAACAGTTGATGGTGACGCCCATCCGCCCCGCCGAGCTGATTATCGCCAAGACGCTTCCCTTCGTGCTGGTCGGTTTCTGGGACATGCTGCTGGTGATGGGCGCGGCTTTAGTGTTGTTCCACATTCCCTTCAACGGCAGCTTCGTGTTGCTGCTGGCTTCAACCTTGCTGTTCCTGCTGACAACGCTCGGCGCGGGACTGTTCATTTCCACCATCTCGCGCACCCAACAGCAGGCAACCATGGCGACCGGCCTCTTCTTCCAGCCGTTCTTCATGCTGAGCGGGTTCACGTTTCCCATCAGCAGCATGCCCCAACTGGCGCAATGGCTCACCTACCTGAACCCCGTGCGCTTCTTCATGGAAATCGTCCGCGGCGTTTTTCTCCAAGGCGCGGGCGTGGAAGCCTTGTGGCCGCAAATGGCGGTGCTGGCCGTGTTCGGAGTCACGATTCTGTGGGCCAGCGTGCTGCGTTTCCACAAGCACCTCGAATAGCTGTACGTACTATACTGTAAGTACAGAGTCGTACGTATGCGGGTATGCGCTTCGAATGGGATGACCGGAAAGAACGCCGCAATCGTATGCACACGCAGGTACAGCAACGTGATGAAGAGGTGATTCGAATCATCTCTGCTCGTAGGACCACGCCGAGGGAAAGAAGGATCTATGCAAAGAGCCTCAAACCGTCAAGCTAAGGAAATCGCGATGCTCAGCAGGATGAAGGACGGCGAAATTAACCTTTCCGACATGCCTGAAGTGACGGACTGGAGCAAAGCCGTGATAGGCAAGTTCTATCGTCCTGTGAAGCAGCCGCTGACCATTCGCATCGACGCCGATGTCCTTGCATGGCTGAAGTCGCAAGGGAGCGGATACCAGACAAGGATCAACAGCCTATTGAGAAGCGCGATGGAAATGAGAGTTTCCGAACTCGACCATCGTTCTGTTCCCCAAAAACGAAAACGTGCCGGATAAACCCGTAGAATGAAGACATGGTAAGGACCGGCAAGTCGATTAGTAGACGGGCAGGTGGCCACCTTCAACGGGTCGGTCATTCATAGATTCTGCGGCGGCGGTTCAAGGCCCGCCTCGAAGTACTCGGATTTCAGGCGATTCAGCCACGCTCCCAGCAGGCGAAGGGAATCTCCCTCCGGTGTCGCATGCGCCTTCTGCGCTCCGGCGGCGAGCGCTTCTGCCTGCCGAAAGTCGCCTGCGCCGAGCGCATGGCGCGCCGCTTCGCGCGACTTCCAAGCCCTCGCCACGAGCGTCATCAACGGTCCCAGATCCACGCCGCAACGCGAACAAAAGCGCGCTCCCCGAAAACGGGCTTGGCAGACCGGACATCGGTTCGCAGCCTCCATCAGCGCTGACCTTCGACGAAGAAGAGCAATTCCTTCAGCGTCTTGGAACTTTGGTTCAAGGTCTCAGCATCGCGCGATTCAAGGGCCTCCTCGATCTTCTCATTAAGATCGATGGCTTCCTCCCGATCTTCGGCGTGCATCGTGTCCAGCAGCCGCCGCGCGCGCTCCATCAGATTCCGCGCCTCGGCGTGATCCTCCGCACCGTCCGCGCGGGCATCCATCGTAATTACGTTGCTCTCGCCCACGGGGGAGGCCTCCACGTCAATGACCTCGCCCTCTTCGGAGTCAATCTCCCAATCTTCCCCATCGGACTCCTCCCGTTTCGCGAACAGCTCCGCGATCCGCTTCCGCCCGGCCTCGATCTCCTCGGCGCTCTTGGCGTGGAGCGCCTTGGCTATGGTGATGTGTTTGGACTTGCCCGTGAGCTTCTCCACCGCCGTAACTTCGAGGATTCCGTCCAGGTCGAGGCGCATGCGGCAAAGAATTTCATTCTGGTCGGGGAGTGGCGTCAGCTCGCCAACCTTGAAGTCGCCCACCAGGATGTTCTTCAGCGCATCCTCGTCGTCTCCTTGATACACATGAATCTCGACGTCAGTTTGATAGGGATGGCTGGTGGAGTACCGTTCCGTCCGGGTCAACGGCAGGGGCGTGTTGCGCCGGACGATGGGCCGGTAGCAATACGGGTAAGGAAACCCGCCGCGCTCTCCCAGGAAGGAGATGCCGAAAGAATACGGTGAGACGTCGACCAGGACTCGCTCGACGCTCTGCCCGGCTAGACGTGATGCCATCACGCCCGCGCCCAGAGCCACGCATAAGTCGGGATGAACTTCCTGACGCGGTTCAAGGCCGGTACGCTCCATCAGAAGGCTGGAAATCAACGGCGTCCTGGTCGATCCCCCCACCAGCAGAATTGCGTCGAGATCGCCTGGCTTCTTGCCCGCGTCCTGCAAGGCCTTCGACACGCTGTCGAGCGTGGATTCGAGCAGGGGGCGAATCAAGGCCTCGTAGTCGTCGCGCGAAACCTCGGCTTCCAGATGCAACGGCCTGCCGCTTTCGACCACCAAGGCTTCCTCGCGGATCTTTACGTATGGCTCAAAACTCAGTTTCTTCTTGGCTTCTTCGGCTGCCCATCGGAGCCGCGCGCGAGCCGCCGGATACCCCGCGTCCAGATCGATGTTGTGTTGCGCTCGAAATTCCGCCGCGAGCCGCGCCGCCAGCAGGTCGTCGAAGTCGTCTCCGCCCAGCCGATTGTTGCCATGGCTGGCCAGAACCTCAGTGATGTCGCCCTCCATCGCCACCACGGACACGTCGAAGGTGCCGCCGCCGAGATCGTAAACCAGCGCCGTGTGGCGCGAACCGCCGCCGTAACCGTAAGCGAGGCTGGCGGCCGTGGGCTCGTTCAAGATGCGCACGACTTCCATACCTGCGAGCGCTCCCGCCTCCCTGGTGGCGCTGCGCTGCGCGTCGGAAAAGTATGCTGGTACCGTGATCACGGCCTTCCGAGGGCGCTCACCCAACACGCTTTCCGCCCACGCCGCCAGCTCGCTCAGAATCAGGGCTGAAATCTCCTGGGGCGTGAATTCCTTGCCGTTCAGGGTTACGGTTTCCTGACTGCCCATTTTGCGCTTGATGCTGCGGATGGTGCGCTCCGGATAAAGCGCCTGCTGATTCAGGGCCGCCTCTCCCACCAGCAACTCGCCCGAGGGCGCATAGCCCACACAGGAAGGCAGCATGCGCAGATCCCCAGGGCCTAGCACGGACACTCGATCGTCCACAAACGCGGCGATCTCCGAATTCGTGGTTCCCAAATCAATCCCGACGATCAAATCATTCATGCCCGCTCCCGTTTGCCGGCGCACTCGCCACTTTCACCTGCGCCGTGCGCAAGACCTCCCCATGCCATTCGTAGCCGCTGCGATAGACTTCAAGGACGGTGCCCTCCGGCACTCGGCTCGATTCTTCCCGGTCCACGGCGTTCATTCGCCGCGCGTCGAATATTTCGCCCTGGCAGCGAATCTCACGTGCATTGGATTCCTCCAGCGCCTGGTCCAGACGCTCCAACCCGAGTTCGTAGCCCCGGATGAGAGCCGCGATCGTCCCCTGGGTTTTGTCACGTGTTTGGCGATGCGCCGGCCCGGAAAACAACCCGGCCAGCCATCCTCGTTGGGCGCTTTTTGCAATTTCGGCCTCGCCCTTCCGCACCGATTCGAGCCCCCGCCCCAAGCGGTCTCGAAGGTCGATCAGGGCTTGCAGCGCCTCCTTGCGGCACTGGCGCTCCGTTTCTCGGCGCACCTCGCGCTCGCGTTCGCGATAAGCCGCACGCACCTCTTCCGCAATCCGGCCGGGTTGCCCGCCGAGCGTATCGTCGAGATCTTTGAACGCGCGCCCCTGCAGCTTGACCTCCTGCGTAAGCGCGGTCATCGCCGCCCACAGAGCGTAGGAATCACAGTCCGGACCACCGGCACTGGGCTGCGCCGTGATTGCGGCAAGAAGTTCGGCGTCGATGCCGTCTGGCGCCGGCTCAGCACTTAACGCGGCGTCGAGCCAGCTCTCAAAGCGGCGTATGATCTCATCCCGGCTCAGGTTCACTTCCCTTTCAGAACCTCCATCCAGGGATGCGGACCGACGAACCGGCGCGGGGCCCTTTCGCCGGCGATGAGCGAAACGAGCGGCTCTGACGGGTCGGCCGCAAGGAACATTTCACGCGCCCTGCGGCGCGGATCGCGCAGCGTTTCGTAGGCGTCGCGAATCCGCTCGAACTCTTCCGGAGATTGTTCCGGAGGGTGCTCCCTGACTTTGAGCAAATAAGCCGCGCGGATCTCTTCCGCACTGGCCTTCGCCGCAACGCCCAAGATTTTTAGGGCATCCATTTACCGGCGCCTGCCTTTTTTTCTTCGTTTGCCGGAGATCCGCTCGAACAGATCGTCAAGGGTTTCTCCACTCTCCACAGCCTTGGCCGCTTCGAGGAGAAGCGCCGCGGCTACCTCGGGCGGCATGTCAGGTGGAAGCTCGAGCTCATCCAGAATCTGATCCATTTCGATGTCATCCAATTCTTCGTCTTCCTCTTCCCAGGGCTCCACCGCCTGACCGCGCTTGCGGCGGCAAGCGGGGCAGTCGCATCGCTCGATCAGGCCACTGTAATCAGGCCCGGAATCGCGCTGGGTTGGGAAGGCCGAAGTCTCCTTCTCCTTCCGGACAACTTCGTCGACGTGACCGGGGTTGAGCGAAAGGCCGCCGGGAGCGAAGTTGTGAAGAATCTGGACTGCTTTTTCCAGAACGTGCTGGTCCTGTTGCTTGCGCGCCAGTTCCACCGCGGCGGCCGCACAAACCGCGCGGCGTTCGCCAAGCCAACTGGGGAGCGCTTGCGCCCGCAGCAGCAAGAATGACGGCTCGGTCAAGCTCCCTTGTTGCAGCCCCGCGGTCGAAGCCGCGTAAGCCAGTTCGCCATGGCCAGCGCACACTCCCGCTTCCCCGAGGATTTGAAGCTGCGCGGTATCGAGCGCGCTGTTGCGCGGAATCTGCCCCGCGGCCTCATCGAGGTATGCGAGCGGAAGGTTCAAATTCATCCCCTGCATGTCCCGGACGAGCGCGACCACACGGGCGAGTGCGGCCGGAATCTGAGTCCTTTCGGGTGGGCTAATTGCACTCGAGGACCGCAAGAGCATCGCCGTATTACGTTTCGATACAACCGCCGCCCCGTAGACCAGCAGCTCGGCCGCGACGCGGCTCTGTAATAGCAGTTCCGTTTCGGCGGCGGCGGCCGTAATTCCCGGTTGGTCATTTTGGCCCGCGCAAATCAGCCAGCGCAAAGCGGCTAGCATGGCAGGCCGGTCCCCTTGCTGCGACTGCGGGAGCGCCTGTATCTCCTCTAGTCTTTGGGCGGCCAGATGAGGTTTCTTCTGCTGAAGATGTTTCAATACGTTTCCCGTCAGCAGGCGCAGGCGAGCCTGGCGGACCGAGGGGTGGAGGCCGTCGATGCGCTCTGCCTTGTCGAGATATTGAAGCGCGGTCTGAAAGGCCTGCCGCTGCGCGGTTTGTTCCATCAGGAACAGAACCGGCTCCAGATCCATGGGACGGATCCTGTGCCAAGCTTCCGCCACGCGTTCCGCGCCGTTCCCCTGCTTCGCCCATGCGAGCCACTGCGAGAAAGCCTCGAAATGCGGATCGATCGCGCAGGCGCGTTCGTACAACTTCTCGGGAAATAGAAAGTAGAAATCCTCGCGCGACGCGCCTCGCATGCGGGAGAGAATCGAGTTCCTGATCTGCGGTAGGAAGTTGCCGGGAATCTTCTGCAAGACCCTAGCCATGTGCAGGTACAATTCGGCGGCTTCGGAGCCGTTCGCCTTGAACCAACCTTCCTTCACGGCAAATTGCCGGAATTCGTCCCATGCGCCACATGCGACGGCTAATTCCTCGGGGTCATCGCTCTGCTCCATCCCCCGCGCGTACAGTCTCAAGAAGGCGGCATCACGTTTCGCGGGGCCGCCCAGCGCTTTGCTGACTCTTTCCCGATCCAGGCCGATCAAGGCGCATCGAACCGAGACGAGTTGTTTGAGCCGGTCGATTTTGGCGGGGAAGATTTCCCGGCACTCCTTTACCGAGACTTGAACCGCGGCAAGAATGGCGCCCGGCTTGTCCCCGTCAAAGGTCCGATCCAGTCTATCGAGCGCGCTCCGGAGAGCGGCGAGGTTCCCGGCGGTCTGACCTGCCAGCAATCTTGCCGCGGGAGTCAGCGGACCGTGCGTCTTGATGCCGGACATCGCCTGCATTGCTGGAATGAGCCGGGCCGCCGCCGCGTCGGGCTGGATGGCATTCAGATACTCACGGCACGCATCGTCTTCGCCGCGATAGTAGCACGCGATCGCTCGCACGAGCAGTTTCCAAGGCGCCAGGGGGCTGCGGTGCGATACCTCGGGCAGGGACAGAGCGGCTTCCGCAACCGGCCCACTGGTCACGGCGATCAACGCGGTCTGAAGCGCGGCGGCCGCCCTGCGCAGAGAATGTTCGGCCGGCAACGCCGCACACGCCGCGAGCGCGGCAAGATCGTGCACCTGATTCTGAACGGCCGCTTCAATCGCGGCACGCTGGTCCGCGCTTAACCCCGGATCGAGAAGCGGTCGAAGCAGCTCTTCGACCGAGCCGCCACGGGCCGCGGATAGCAGCCTCAGTTCTTCCAGCCGGCCCTTCGCCGACGGAAAGCGCTCCCCCACCAGGTCCAGGAGAGACTTGGCTTCCACGACCAGATTCTGATCGAGAAGCGATCGAATCCTCGCCGCGTATGCCTCCACGAGCAGAGTTTCCGACGCGCCCGTCTTTTCCGCCTTGTGGTGGTCCTTGGCGCTGTCGAGCGCGGCCTTGCTTTTTCCGTTGGCGATGAGCTGCCGGATGCTCGTTTCAGTGGCGGAAGCCGGGGCGTCGAGAATCGGCCCGCTCCTCTGGGGTTTCGGCGTCACTGCGGTTTCTGGGGCCTTCCTCTCGGGGTATTCAGATTATACAAAGAACGGCGTCCTGCCCGAACCGCGGCGTGGCTGAAGAAGGCAGCCAAGCGGCGCCGCCGGCGGAAGAGCTACGGCGCGGATGTCAAGGCGCCGCTGGCGCGAATGAGGGACTGGGAACGATGACTGCCTTCCCGAATCATCTGAAATGCACGGTCCGCGAGACTAAGATTGTGCTGCCCGGCTTCAAGCGGCCACCAAATCAGCAACGCACTATTGGGGCACGGTGGTCATGTTGTCGGCTGGCTGGAGATGCTGACGTCGTTCCTTCCGGCTCTCCTGCTCTCCGGCAGCGCTTGAAAATGGGAGCACCACGGAGACTGCCGGCGGGCCAGTCCAAGCCGCCGCCCCCCGAGTCATGACCTGCACCCGGGTGTGGTTCAATCCGACATGCGCAGCCGCAACTACTTCATCCCCGACGTAATCGTGAACACCATCAACATCGTGACTCTGTCGCTCAAGGCCATGGCCATCGTGCGGGAGAAGGAGATTGGCACCATGGAACAGTTGATGGTGACGCCGATCCGCCCCGCCGAACTGATTATTGCCAAGACGCTTCCCTTCTTGCTGGCCGGTTTCTGGGACATGCTGCTGGTGATGGGCGCCGCGCTGGTGTT
>JBGPHB010000138.1:0-8242 GCA_041484155.1 Bryobacteraceae bacterium | reverse complement strand
GGATTATTCCCGGGTCGTGAGGAACCCCGCCCTGACGGGCGGGGCTTGGGCGGTTGACGGGTGCGGTTGACCGGTGCGGGTTGCGGGTGCAGTGGACGGGTGCGGTGGACAGGTGCGGTGGACGCGTGCGGTGGACGGGTGCGGTGGACGGGCGCCGTTGGCGGGCCGCGATTGGCGGCCGCAGTTACAGACTCACGAAAGCCCTGCCCGTCAGGGCGGGGTTCACTAGAGACGCGGCCGAGAGCCGCCACGCGGCCACTGCCGACGGGCCTTGGTGAGCTTGTAGATGTAGGCGAGCACTTCGGCGACGGCCTTATATAAGGTAGGCGGAATCTCCCGGCCGACATCCACCGACTTGTACAGGGCCTGCGCAAGCGGAGGATTCTCCACCAGCGGCACGCCGCTCTCAATGGCGATCTGGCGGATCCGCTTGGCCAGGTAGTTCTTTCCTTTGGCCACCACCATCGGCGTCGCCGCCGTTTCAGGCAGGTAGCGCAACGCGACCGCGTAATGCGTGGGGTTCACAATCACGGCCGTGGCGGTCGGGATTTCCTTCATCATCCGCCGGCGGGCCATATCGCGCCGCAGGCGGCGAATCTTGCCCTTGACGTGCGGGTTGCCTTCCGACTCTTTGGCCTCCCGCTTGACCTCTTCTTTGGTCATTCGCAGGTCCTTCAGGTAGCGCCGTCGCTGCCGGAAGAGATCCACGATGCCGAACACTAGAAACACTCCGGCGGCCTTCCAGAGCAGATCCTTCAACGAGGCGCCGACTTTCTGAAGCCCCACGTCCAGGCTCGCGAACGGCAACGCCAGAAAGATCTCAGCATTCTGTTTGGCAATCACATAGATGGTGGCGCCGAACAGCACCAGCATGAACGCCGCCTGAATGAAGGCGGGCCCGCCTTGCCGCACGAGTTGCTGAACTTTGCTCACCGGGTTGAAGTGCTTGAAATCCGGCGCCAGCTTCTCGAAATGGAATCCCATTTTCGTGATCGCCAGATGCAGGCCAAGCGTGGCGAGGCCGGTCAACCCCCCGACCACAGAAAGTGGAACAAAGGCTTTCTGTAACATCTCCCATGCGATGCCCGGCAGAGACGTTACGTCCAGATCTCCGTGAAATGCTTGGGCCAGGGCTTGATGCAACATCTCTTTCATGCCCGTGAGCCAGCCTGGAAACCAGGCGCTGAGGATCGCCACGAATATCACGAACTGCGCGGCGGTAATCATTTCCCGGGAGGTAATGAATTGACCTTCCCGGCGCGCTTTTTCGATGCGCTTAGCCGTCGGTTGTTCGGTTTTACTGTGGTCCGCCATCGCCGGGGATCAAGCCGAAAGCAGGCTTCGGATCAATTGAAGAACCTGATGCGAAGATTGCGCGAAGACCTTGGGAAACACCAGGGCGAGCCACGCAAACAAGGTAAGCGACAGCAACATCTTGATAGGGAAGGCCAGCATCATGACCTGAATTTGCGTGTTCAGCCGGCCCAGCAGAGCCAGCGCGATGTCCACCATCAGAAGCAAACCCAGAAGCGGCAGAACCAGCCGAAGGCCGGTGGTGAATATCGAGGCCCCCATCTGAATCAGCCCGTTGACCATGGAGGGAGTGATGGCAAGATGCCCGGGCGGATGCGAGGAAATACTTTGAGCAAAAGCCAGCAGGACCTGGCGATCCAAGCCAGTCGCAAAGAAGAGAAGTCCGGCGGCGAGCTGGGCCATCGACAGCAAGACACTGGAGTCGGCTCCCGATGTGGGATCGATGGTGGTGGCGAAGGTGTAGCCGGCCTGCAAGCTGATAATCTGCGCCGCCATTTGGAATCCCTCGGTGAGACACGTCACGGCCAGCCCGACCGCTATCCCCGTGCCGGCCTCCGCTAATAGCCAGCCGATCAGAAGCGCGATATTGACGCCCGCAGCCTCGATCGCCGGCCAGTTCGGAAACAAAACGAAGGTCATGCTCAGGGCGAGCACCGCCCGTGCTGCTTCCGGCCCCGTCTTGATGCCCGGCAGCGGCACGAAAATGAAAACTCCCGAGACTCGGGCCAGCACCAGCAGAAAGGAATATAGCGTTCCGACGTCGAGTTTGAGCTCAGTGCCCATACTTGGCGATGTCGGAAAATATGCCGACCGTGTAAGTGATCAGGTGCTTGAGCATCCAGGGCATCAAAAGGATAAATCCGCCCAGAAATGCCGCGAGCCTTGGGAACGTGCTGAAGGCGGAGTCTTGCAGCGACGTCGCCACTTGAATCAAGTTCACGATGATGCCCACCGCGAAACCGATGATCAGGATCGGCGCACTCAGCCAGAAAGCGGCCATCAGGGCCTCGTGAATAATGTGTACCGCGGATTCAGGAGTCATGCAGTTAGTAAAAAGACTTGACCAGCGATCCCACTACCAGATTCCAGCCATCCACCAGCACGAACAGCAATATCTTGAACGGCGCGGAAAGCATCACCGGCGGCAGTTGGATCATGCCGACGGACACAGTGACCGAGGCTACCACCAGGTCGATGACCAGGAACGGCAGGAACAACATCGCGCCGATTTGAAATCCCGTCTTCAACTCCGACAGGATATACGCCGGAATCAGAACCTGCAGACCCAGGTCGGATGCATTGCGCGGCTGGGGTGCTTTGGCGATCTCCAGGAATAGTTTGATGTCTTTCTCCCGGGCGAAGCGCGACAGGAAGGTCTTGATCGGTTTGGAGCCTTCGTCAAAGGCCTGGCTGGCGGTGAGCTTGCCCTGGTCCATGGGCTCCCATGCGTTGTGATAGACGTCCGTGAGCACGGGTTGCAGGATGAGGATGGAGAGGAACAGCGCCAGCCCGATCAGCACCTGATTGGACGGCGTCGACTGTGTGCCCAGCGCCTGGCGAAGAAAGTGCAGCACGATCGTAATCCGGAGGAACGGCGTTATGGACATCACCACGGCTGGCAGCAACACCATGAGCGTCAGCGACAGTGCGATCTGCATGGGCAGACTCAAGCTGCTGCCGCCGCTTACGCCCATTCCGGAGAGTGGAGACGTGGAAGTGGGCGCGGCGAATGCGGTCGCGCCGAGGATCGCACCGAGGAACACGGAGCGGCATGGCCGCAACCAAAGATTTGCATCCACCGAACCCCGCCCTGACGGGCGGGGCTTGAAGCTTTCGCGGTTTGGCAGTACAGTTCTTGTCATGATTCGCAAAGGATCGTCAGCGCGCCGGGGTAGCGCCTTGGGCGGATTCGAGCAGGTTGCAGCCGTTCGGCGAGAGTCCCACCAGCAGTGTCCGATCGGCCAGGCGAACCAGATGCAGGGAGTGGTGCGGCGTCAGCACCAGACGGTCGATCACCTCGAGGCGGGGCTGGCCGTCCGCGCGTCCGCGCCGCATCGCAGTATGAGCCCATCCCTTACGCTTCAAAAGCCACAGGCCACCACATAGAACCCCGAGGATGACGGCGACGATTGAGAGTTGTTCCAACATTTCCATGCAGATTACTCCCGCTTCTTGGTTGCGAATCCTGTAATCCGAACCGCGAGCGCGCCGCCCACTCTGATCATTTCACCCGCTCCGAACGGTGCACCGCCGACGGATAATCCAACCTTGGATCCGACCGGGCCGGTTAACTTGACCACGCTGCCCGGCGCGAGGGAGAGGATCTCGCGCACGGACATCGTACACCGGCCCAATTCAGATTCGACGGGCAGGGGAAGCAGAGAGTAGCGATCGATCTGTTCCGCGATTGTCAAAAGCCGGCTCCTCTAGTCAACTTACGGATTGATGGCCAGCAGAGTCTGCTGCATCTGGTTGATCGTGGTGACGACCTTCGAGTTGGCCTGGTATCCCTTCTGGTACACGATCAGGTTGGTGAACTCGGTGGCCATATCGACGTTGGAAGCCTCCACTGCGCCGCCCACAATGTTGCCGCGGTTTCCGGTCCCGGCCGTGCCTACGGACGGTGTGACCGTTCCGGTCCCCACCGTGTATCGGTTGTTGGCGACGGCGATCAGGGAGTCGGGATTCGCAACCGAAGCCAGCGCGATTTCCGCGATGGTCACCTGCTTGCCGTCCGAATAGGTAGCAACGATGCCGCCTCCGTCCTGCAGATTGACTCCGGTCACCGTGGCGGGCTGAATTCCGTCCTGCGTGGTGCCGAAGGTTGCCGAAGTCTGTGCGTACTGGGTAATCAATGGGTTCTGATTTGGTCCGTACAGGTTCCAGTTGATATTCAGAGCCGCGGCGCCGTCTGTGAGAACTGCGGCCGTCTTCACGCTGACCGGCGCGCCGGCTGCCGGAGTGGTAAGGTTGCCGCTGGAATCGAAAGTGAGATTCCCGCTGGCGACGGACGTCGGCGTTCCCACGGTTCCGCCGGTCACATCGGCTCCGGGGATGGTGACACTATAACTCCAGGCGCCCGGAGCGGTCTCGGTGAAAGTAGCCGTCAAGGTGTGAGTGCTGCCCACCGAATCCACCACCTGAATAGGGCTGGAGAACGAAGTGCCCGCCGTTGCCGCTGCATTCAGGTTTACACTCATCGTCATCGTTTTTGTCGCCGAAGGAGCCTGCAAGGTGAGCGCCGGCACGGAGATGGCGGAGGTCGGCCCGGAAGCGTTCAGTATGCCGTTCACGGCCGTCCAGCCTTGGACCAGGTCGCCCGCGGCCGTCACCAGGTTTCCGCTCGAGTTGAAGCTGAATCTGCCGTCACGCGTATACGTGGTGGTTCCGGCGGGGCTTTGAACCACGAAGAAGCCATTGGCTTGAATGGCTGCGTCGAGGGGGCCATGCGTCGTCTGAATCGCGCCTTGCGTAAAACTACGGTTGGTGGTGACGCTGCCCACGCCGGCCCCGATCTGAAGCTTCACTGTCGCGGCGGTAATGGCGTCTTCAAACCCAACGGTGTTGGCCTTGAAGCCCTGGGTATTCAAGTTGGCAAGGTTGTCGCCAACCACGTCCAAAGCCGTTGTATTGGCGAGCAGTCCGGAAAGTGCGGTCGCAAATGATGACATGTTGTTTTTCTCCTGTTTCTTGAAATCAATTCCCGTCGGTGGCGGCGGCCGGGGCGGCAGGCGCCGAAGTCTGTTGCTGGAGGTCCTGCCGGATGCCGATCAACTGCTCGAGCTGGCTGAACTGCGCCAACTGCGTGATGAACGCGGTGCTATCGATCGGCTGCGTCGGGTCCTGGTTCTTGATCTGCGCGATGAGCAGTTGCAAGAATGTGTTCTCGTTAGCCAGCGCCGCCTTGCCATCGATGGCCTGTGGCGTTGGGTTGGTGCCGGCGGTGTTCGCAGTTAGACTTTGAATATCCATTTCAATTCCTCACTGGCTTCTCTGGAATTCCTTGCTGGCCGATGGATGTTTCCAACTCTTCCACCCATCGGGGTGTTTTCGCTTCTTGCCGATCGTCTCCGCGGTCCTGGGATCCGGGCTGGTTGCGACCGAATGATTCGTGATCCGTCGTTTGGTTATGGGACTGGTTCTGCGAATTGTTCTGCGAAGACGACGCATTCGAAGCAGGGGTCCAGACTTCCGCCTGGATACCGCTGTGATCCAGCCGGCCGACGAAATCGTGCAGACCGCCACGCAACGTCTGGGCCAACTCTGCGTCCGCTGTACGGACCGAAACGTGGACCTCGCCCCCGCGCTCCACGAAACGGACATCGGTGCCGCGCTCGGTTGCGTCGGGAACTCTCACCGTGATGTCACGACTGGAACTGGTGGGTGCAGCAGGCCGCTCGGTTACGTAATCCATGCGCGCCGTTGGTGACACAGGCGTGGGCGGTGCTTCGTTTCGTACCGGAACCGCGGGCCGGCTCTGCGCAACCGGTGGCGCCGGCGGCAGGACGGCCTCGGGCTTGACGAACCGTTCGACGAGTGTGCTCGCTCTGACTTTTTCGCTTGGAACTCCGGTTTCGATTGGAGCCGCCGGCCTTCGGGCAACCTGCGTCGAGATGGGCGAAGGGGCCTTGGACTTGGCCGGATCCTGTGTAACAAAGTCCTGCTCCTGGGACAAGAGACGCGCCGCAAAAGCGAGCTCTCCGTGTCGCGCCGTGGGAGCAAGGTCGACCGGCTGTTCGAGAACAACCTGCCGCTCGGGATTGTCTCTCTTTGGCGCCGTATCCGTCTTGGGTGAATCCTGCGTTACCGCGCGCGACCCCAAATCGATCTCAGTGGGAATGTTGACAGATAGCTGGTGTACCGGGACAACATTTGACGGCAAACGGGTTTCCGGCGCCGCCGGAACAAGAACGGGCACTTCCAAGATGCCGCGCGGGCTCGGATCATCCTGTTTCCGGGGCCTGGTGTGGATTTTTCTGTCCGTGTTGGAGTTAGGCGCTTCGCTCGATCGGGGAGAATCATGGGGCACGGTCGAAAGCATATCGGGCCCCTTCTCTTGGCTCGGAACGGGCGCAGCCGCCGCCGGTTTGGCGTCGTCTTGCTTTCGCGGGCCTGTCCTGCTGTTCTCATCCCGGACGAAGTCAGGCACATCACTGGACGGCTGAGACTTCTGACCGGCGCCCGGCGTGGCGACAGGCCTTGGCGGAACCGTTTCGCCTGGCTTCTGCACCGGCGCCTTGGTTTTGACCGGCGCCGGAGATGAATCAGTTGCCTGCTCCGGAACCGCTTGTTCGGAAGGGATGACCAGAGGCTTAGACTCCGTGGCTAAAGTGAACCCGGGCGGCAACAGTCGTGGCGCGGCCGCAGGGGCGCTGACACGTCGTTCGGGCAGCAGCACCGGATCCGGAGTTGGGGATGACTTGGTCGCCTGCTCCGGAGTCGCGACCGTGAATTCGGCGACCGCGGATCTTGCTACCACCGAACGGGCGCGCACAGGTGGCTCCGGCAACAACGGTGAACCTGGAACTTGCATGGTCGCGCGAGACGGCAAATCGGTTTGTGGGGCGAACTCCGCCGGCGGGCATTGCGGCAACGCGACCGCCAGTATCGGCGGAAGAATCTCGCGCGTAGTCTCAAGTGTTGGAACAGGTGCAGCCGCTACACGGGTCGGATTCGGGTCGTCCTGCTTCTGGTCGCCCTTCCTGTTGTCAGTGTCCTGCCCGTCTTCGGAAACGTTGGACGAATCCGTAAACAAGTACTGATGCACGAAGGATGGCAGGCGGAAACTCGCTGGCGAAGGATCTTCGCCGGTCCCGGGTGCGAGGCTCTCGACAAGGTCGGCAAGCGAAAAGGCCGCAAGGGGCTTGCTGGCAAAGCGGTCCGCCGTGCTCTCCACAAGATCGAGCAAGCCCTCTAGGGGCAAGATCTGAACTGACGCTGCCATCGGTAGGTACCAGACCATGCAGATGAACAGCCACTCGTTCCAATCTGATTTTCAGTTACTTAGCGATTCGTTCCTGTCGGCTCTCCGGCGCGGTTTGTCGGGAATCCGACGAATCGATGATACGAGTCGCACTTAGCCATATCGCAAATCCTGATGAAAGTTCTAGAGAAAAATGCAATGACGACTTTGGCCGCGGGCGTGCTCTCAGCCTGACACAGCTCTATGGATCAAATTGCCGTCACAGCCGCCAGCGGTCTCCACGCGCGCTTGGAAGCGCTGGACTTGCTCGCCAACAATCTTGCGAATTCGACGACCGGCGGATACAAACTCGATCGCGAATTCTACAGCCTTTTCACGGCCAGCGACGGCGCCTCGGGTGCGAGCACCAAGCTTCCCGTGATCCAAAAGCAATGGACGGATTTTAGCCAAGGAACTCTTCAAGCCACCGGCAATTCTCTCGACCTGTCGTTGTCAGGCAAGGGATTCTTTGTGGCCAATAGCCCCTCCGGCCCGCTGTATACCCGTAACGGTTCGTTTCAGCTCTCGAAGACCGGCACGCTGACGACCACTGAAGGGTTCACGATCGGCGCGGTCGGCGGTGGAGTGATCCAAACACAGTCGCAGAACTCGATCAGGGTTACGCCTGACGGAACAGTGGAGCAGGACGGCCAGCCGCTCGGCCAACTGGAGCTGGTGGATTTCGCGGACCGCTCCTTCCTGGACAAGACCGGCAACAACTATTTCAGAAACACCAATGCCAAGCTGGCATCGATTCCCGCGATGGATGTAACCGTGGCACAAGGCAAGATCGAAGGCTCCAACGTCGCACCGGCCGAATTGGCGGTGCGCCTGGTCGGATTGATGCGGCAGTTCGAAATGTTGCAGAAGGCCGTCGCTTTGACGTCCGACATGAATACAAAGGCCCTCGATGGCGTGGCTCGAGTGGGATCCGGTTCCTGACGAGGAGAAAAACAATGATCAGAG